>JBOGJF010000310.1:0-1607 GCA_050747785.1 Vicinamibacteria bacterium | reverse complement strand
GGTGAGATCTGGTTGAAGGAGTCGGGTGAGTTGGTTGGCTTGCTTTCCTACCGCGGCACCGGATTCGGCGATGTTCCCATCGAGCTCATCGTTCGCAAGCCACAAGGAGCCAACCACGCCGAGGTCGAGCAGTCACTCCGCCGGCAGTTGAGGAACCAGGCCCTCATCTACCAAGCGTTTCACAAGCTCTTTGCCGTTCACCGGCAGCTACCTGTTGCCCGTCGGCGCCAGCTTCCCACCTATCTCAAGACCACCTACGAAAAGATAGAGCCGAACCGGAACGCGTTGCTCATCCACTTGAGGAATGCACGGGTTCTGCTCAGGCGCATGGAGGAGCTTGCCGCGATGATCCTGGAATCCGACCCCGAATCGCGAACCGAGACCGCAACCGTCGCGCAGATCCTCACCGGCCTCAGCCGCAAGGTGGATGAGCTCCTCACCGGCGTGGACAAGACGGCCTCCCCCGACGATCTGGCCCGCTTCGGCCGCGAGCACGAACGCATCCTCAAGTATCTCAACGTGGCGATCGTGCAATCGGTCAACCCCTGGCTCGAACGGCAGACGAGCGGGCTCGCTACCGAGTTCCAGTTCCGCGAACAGGACGTCGAAGCAGCCATCCGGATGGCTGCGCTCACGAGTGAAATGGACTGGGACGAAGTCGCCCATTGCCGGGTCAACCCGATACGGGGAACGCTCGGATGTCGCGCTCTTCTGGAGCTCAAGGATGGCTCGTCCAAGGTCGTCCTCTGCGAGTACGATCGACGGGAGCAGCGGTGGAAGGTCCGGCACTTCGGGCCGCGCATCCTGGACGTGGTACGCGCGGAGCTCGCAAGCCATGGCCGTACGCTGCCCGAAGACTACGACGAGAAGTTCGAACAAGCGACGTTCAGTCTCGACGAACCGGCGAGCCGCTTCATGTTACACAAGGAGGGCATCGCGCGCGTCGAGGCCACGCTCGTCCTGAGCTCGAGCCATCCCGATCATCCCTGGCAGGTCGTGTACCTGACGTGGAACGACGAGACCCTCATCGACCGCGCCAATCCCCTCGCCCCATAGCCTCGCCCCATCGAACCGATCGGATTGATCGACCTTCCTTTTCGCCGTATGATTCAGGGTGTCCTCCCGGCCTGAACCCTCGCAACTTTCTCAACTTTCTCCTCTGGGGCACAGTGGTCGGCTTTTCCTTCTCGTCGCGTTTTTCCTGAGCGGTGCCGCGGCGCTCGTTTTCGAGCTCATCTGGACTCGCCTCCTTCTTTTGTCACTGGGAGCGACTTCCGCCGCGGTGGGCGCGGTGCTCGGTGCCTTCATGGGTGGGATGGCCGTGGGGAGCGCCTTCGCCGGCCGGAGTTTTCTGGCACGCCGGGATCCCATCATCACCTTCGCGTTGCTTGAGGGCTGGATCGGTCTCTACGGACTAGCCTCCCCTCGGATGCTTCGCCTGGTGTCCGAGGTTCCCGCCGAGCTGCAGTTCGTTTTCGCCCTGATCTTGCTTCTGCCGGCGACGATCGCCATGGGCGCGTCGCTCCCCATCCTTGCCCGCGCCTTCGGTAGAGACAAGGCCTGGCCGGCCGCCGAAGTAGGTCGTCTCTATGCGGTCAACACCGCCG
>JBOGJF010000309.1:0-2998 GCA_050747785.1 Vicinamibacteria bacterium | reverse complement strand
CGGAGGCTTTCTGCAGCTTGTTGCCAGCCCAAAAACCTACCCATTGTCCATCGGGAGAGAAGAAAGGATTGGTCGCGCCGTCGGTTCCTTGAACCCTCATGGGTTCGACTTGATCCATCCGGCGGATGTACAGCTGCTGGCCTTCCTCACCAATGGCGATGTACGCGGCGTGCGAACCATCGGGGGAGAGCGCAACGCCGCCTTGGGCCCATCTCAGGTTGGAGAAAGGAATGGAAAACCGCGTGACATGGGTCGGTGAAGGAGGTGGCGCCGGGAAGAAAGCCCAGCTGGCAACGGCGGCAACCACCAGACCCGTAACGAAAGCGGCCACGACCCACGTCAGTCGAGCCCGGAGACCGCCCTCCACGGTTGCCGCCTGCGGACCGGCTTGCGCTATCCACTCGAGCTCCCGAGCCACATCGCCCGCGCTCTGCCATCGTTTGTCGGGATCCTTCGCCAAGCAAGTCTTGACGACGCGCTCGAGCGCCGGCGGTGAGAAAGGCAGGACAGAAGACATCGGGGGCGGCTCCGCGGACATGATCGACGAGATCAAACTCGCCTGGCTGTTCCCCGCGAATGCCCTCTTCCCGGTGATCATTTCGTACAACACGGCGCCGAATGCAAAGATGTCGGTACGCGCATCGATCTCGCCACCTTCGAGCTGCTCGGGCGCCATGTACTGGAACGTTCCCAGAATCGCTCCCGCCGCCGTCAACGATCGCTGCTCGGTCGGCATGGCGGAAAGTGTGGAGAGATCCGGTGCACTCGCCGTGGAACCAGCGAGCTTCGCCAGTCCAAAGTCCAGAAGCTTCGCACCGGCCTTGGTCAGCATGACGTTGCCCGGTTTGAGATCGCGATGGACGACACCTTGACGGTGTGCCTTGTCGAGCGCGTCCGCGATCTGAACGGCATAGCGCAACGCCTCATCGAAGGACACTGGGCCTTTCTTCAGACGCTCCGCCAGTGTCTCCCCCTCGAGGTGCTCCATGACCAGGAAGTCCATGTTCCCTTCCCTGCCGATGTCATGGAGGGTGCAAATGTTCGGATGATTCAAACTGGAGACCGCGCGCGCCTCTCGCTCGAAACGCTGGCGAAGATCCGGATCACCCGAGAGGTGTGCGGGGAGAACCTTGATCGCTACCGTGCGATCGAGACGGGTGTCTTTGGCCTGATAGACCTCACCCATGCCTCCCGCGCCTAGAGGCCCACCGACTTCATAGGGACCGAGCTTGGTTCCTGGATTGAGAGCCACGCGCGAAGATATTCTCAGCCGGGCCTAAAAGTCAACGCGCGACCGCGCGACCGCCGGGCTTTTTCGCCTCTCCCGACTCGCTTTCCAAAGGTCTCGCGGAGGAGCAGGGGGGAAAACCCCCTCAGTCGCTCCCCATTTCTCGACGTACCCGAAGCCGGCGATGGGAAGGAAGTCGTTTGGTTTCTGTGTGAAGGACCGCGACAACCGGGAGGCCCTCACCCTGGCACATGGCTTGCTACCCCGATGGCACATTGGGAGTGAGCCGAGCTCGCGCCCGTCTGACACTCAAGAGAACGCTCCCTTACGAAACCGTGGCCGCTTGCTGGCGCGACGCGGCCGACTAGTCCAAGCAACAACAACGGAGTGAGCGAATGAAAACGACATGGAAGCTTTCATGGTTCGTCTTGGCGATGTTCGTCATCGTCCAAGCCGCCGACGCACAGACTCTCCGAGTGACGGCGCGAGGCGCCAAACTTCGATCGCAGCCGGCATCGTCCAGCCGGGTCGTCGCGGCCGTGGACGTGGGGACTCTGCTGGAAGTCCTGGAGAACTACGGCACATGGTACAAGATTAAGGTTCTCTCCACTGGGCAGTTGGGCCATATCCACCGCTCTCTGGTCCAGGAGGTTCAAGGTCAAGCCGTCGCTCGACCCGCCGCCCCAAGGCCCACGACGCCACCGCCAGCGGCGCCGACACTAATTGCCGCCCCGCCTGCGGCCGTGCCGCCAACTGCGCCCGCGACGCAACCGGCGGAGAGCTACGCAAGCGCACAATCGATGGAGGAGCCCCCGGACAGCGGAGTGGACTTCACGCTGTGGGGAGGCCTCATGGACTTCGCGGGTTCGAACTTGAGCGGCGGCGCCGCGCTGAGCTTTCTGGTCGGCGGTCCGTCAACCGAGATCGAAGCGGGCGGCGAATATAGCCATTTGGGGAGCGGCAGCGCGGACTTCACCAGCATGCTGGGTCCCTCCGCCAAAGTTTCGGCGGGCGCCCATCTCATCACCATCCATGGGTCGTTCAACTACAACTTCCATCTACCGCAGTCGAAGCTCGTCCCGTACGCGAGCGCGGGCTTGGTGTATGGGCGACAGTCCTTTTCGGCGACCGCGAGCCTTCCCGACTTCGGCCTGGAAGAGACCTACAGCGAGACGAGCTCCGACACCGCATTCCAGTTTGGGGGTGGGGTGAAAGTGCCAGTCGGCGATAAGACGTTCCGCGGAGATATCCGATTCGACCTTTTCGAAGGCGACGCCGCGACGCGGCTCTTTGTTGGTATCGTTTTCTAGAACACCGGCTTCAGAGGCAGCGCCTCTTGGCGGAGGCGCTGCCTTTGTTCCGCCATCTCTCACTCTCTAGTAGCGACCTTACCTCTCGCCGACGATTCTTCCGGACCAGGGACAGTAGCCCACCCCCGGCATCAGAAAGTCGTCCAGGTTCTCCTCGACGTACGATGGCCGGCCGTCGCAGACTTCGACGGCGACTTCGGTGAGTCGAACCTCGTCGGCATCCATGTGCCAGGACCAGGGAGCATTGAACCCTCCGTCTCCGCGACGCAGCGGACCGATGGGAAACATGTTCCCTGCGCCATTCAGAATAGCCACCGCTTGTTGAATGGTGCTCGGATCGGTCGCCCTCATCACGAATCTCTCTCCGCTCACGTCCACGACAAAGTCCCGGTGCCGATCGGCACTAGCAGGGTGATGAAAAAATAGGTTTGGAGACACGAAATGCTTCGATCTGAGTGTT
>JBOGJF010000308.1:0-4243 GCA_050747785.1 Vicinamibacteria bacterium | reverse complement strand
ACCCGGGGCTGGGCCTCCGACAGCATGAACACTGCGCTCCGAAGGCAGGCCGAAGCCGACCGTCTGCAACAGGAGATCCAACTGCTGCGCGAGGAAACCCGCATCAAGGACACCCGGATGCAGCATATCGACCCCAAGAAGCGGCCGCACTACCCGCCGACCGAGCGACTGGCGATTCTCGAGCTGCGGGCTGCGCGCGGTTGGTCTCTCGCCCAGACCGCCAGGACCTTCCTCGTGACCCCGCTCACCATCGCCTCGTGGACGACGCGCCTCGACGAGGAGGGACCCGACGCGCTGGTCCGGCTGCCCGAGCCGGTCAACAGGTTTCCCGAGTTCGTCGCCTATCTCGTGAAGCGGCTCAAGGTCCTCTGCCCCACGATGGGGAAGGTGAAGATCGCCCAGATCCTCGCTCGCGCCGGGCTTCACCTCGCCCCGACGACAGTGCGTCGAATGCTGCGGGAAACGCGACGGCCGCGGCCTTCCGAGCCTGTGGCGGCCGCGTCCCGCACGATTACCGCACGCAAACCGAACGATCTCTGGCATGTCGATCTCACGACCGTCCCCACCGCGCTCGGGTTCTGGGTCCCGTGGCTGCCCTTCGCCCTGCCCCAGGTCTGGCCCTTCTGCTGGTGGATGAGCCTCGCCATCGACCACTCCTCGCGGCGCGTGATGGGCTTCGCGGTCTTCCGCGGCCAGCCAAAGTCGGCCGCCGTTCGCGGGTTCCTCGAGTGCCTCGTTCAAGGATCGGGCCAGCCGCCCCGGTATCTCGTCACCGACCAAGGCCGGCAGTTCGTCGCCAGGGAGTTCAAGCGCTGGTGCCGCCGTCGAGGGATCCGGCAGCGCTTCGGTGCGGTGGGCAAGTACGGCAGCTTGGCGGTGATCGAGCGCTGCATCCGGACCCTGAAGAACGAATGCACGCGGCGACTCATCGTGGTGCCGTATCGGCTCGTCGACTTCGAGAATGAGCTGGAGCTCTATGTCTCGTGGTACAACGCCCACCGGCCTCACTCGCGCCTCTGCGGCGCGACTCCCGACGAGTTCTACCACCGCCGGCGTCCAGCCGTCCGCGCGCCACGCTTCGAGCCCCGCCCGCGATGGCCAAGGCGCTCTCCGTGCGCGTCTCCGCAGACCATCGTGCGTGGCCAGCCCGGCGTGAAGTTCGATCCCGTGGTCCGCTACCAGGGTGGCCGGCGGCATCTGCCGATCATCACACTCAAGCGCGCCGCCTAAGATCATCGCTGCCGACGAGTCACCACGGTTTGCAACGGGATCCCTGCGCTCGCGCACGGGATGATCGCCTCGGCGAGCACCTCGCCCTCCCTCGCAGCCTCCGCTAACGCCATCTCGACCAGGATCCCTGACCCGCAACGACCAACCCGGCGCCTCCAACCGTGACGAAAAGCCTCATAAAGACTCGAAGGACCATTACAGCCCACGTGGATCAACGTTCGAACTCGACTTGGTTCGAACGTTGGAACGGCTGGGGTCTCACGCGATCAGACGTTCGAACCAGCCTTTTTTAGGGACAAACCGAAGACGGCGCCCGAGGAAGGCACGCGCTCGTCACTCCGATCCCCTGATCGCCGCTGGACCCGACAACGCTCGCGAAGTAGAAGAAGCCTGCGCCCACGGAAGGGGTCTCCGAATCGACGAGCGACGTGTCGGACAGATCGGGATCGTGATCGTCGAAGCAGGCGCCGTAGCCTCCGTCCGGCAGCCCGTCCGCGTTCTGGTCCACGAGATCCGCGAGCGCTCCGCGATACACGTTGTATGCAAGGGCGCCGGGGACCGCTCGCCACACGATGGTCTCCGCCGTCTCAAACACAATCCAGGGCCGGTCGGCTCTCTTGCCGAGCAGGACCGACACGGTGTCCGCGTTGAAGTTCGTGACGGCGACGTCCGGGCGGCCGTCCCGGTCGAAGTCCGCGACCAGGATTGCCGCCGGGCTGTCTCCGGCCGTGAACTGGGTGGGCGGCCCCAGCGAGCCGTCGCCGCGGCTCGGCAGCAGCGAGACTGTGTTGCCGTAATGATCCGGCGTCAAGATGTCCGCCAGCTCGCGCCCGTAGAGGTCGACCGCTGCGATCCGCGAAGGACCGTCCCCCGTCGGGTAGCGAGTCTCGGCGCCGAACGCGCCGTTCCCATCTCCAAGAAGGACCGACACCTCGTCCGACGCCGCGTCCGCCGCGACGAGGTCGATGCGCCCGTCGCCGTCGAGGTCGACCGCCGCGAGGTCACCGAGCCCGCCTGCCGCGTAGCCCGTCATCGTTCCGAACGATCCGTCGCCCACGCCGAGGAGGACGGCAACCCCCTCCCGACACGTCGCGGCGAGGTCCGCGCGTCCGTCCCCGTTGAAGTCGCTCGTGACGATCGACACGGGCAAGTTGAGCGTCGTGTACCGTCCGTGGAAGCGGACGGTCCCGTCGCCGTTGCCCAGGTAGATCACCGCGTACCCGCCGAACGGCGGGTCGGGGGCCGGGAAGTACATGTCGACGATTGCGAGATCGGCGCGGCCGTCGCCGTCGAAGTCGCCGGTCACCATGTCCGTGGACGTATTCCCCACGAGACTCTGCCTCGAGGTGAACGTGCCGTCGCCGTTGCCGAGCAGGATCTGGCACTCAATATCGAGAGCGTAGCCCCCGACTACGGCGAGGTCGAGCCGGGAGTCCCCGTTGAAGTCCGTGAGCACGATGGTTCGCGGGAAGGCGATGACGGGAGTCCAGGGCCCCGCCGTGAACGAGCCCGCGCCGTCGCCGAAAAGAACAGACACGTCGTACGCGTTCCCGACCACCAGGTCGGGGAAGCCGTCGCCGTTGAGGTCACCGGCGGCCAGAGCACTGGGACGATCCCCAACAGCATTGGTCGAGGGGGGATCGAAGGGGGAACATGCAGCCGAGGCGAGCCGGGCCGCCACGGTGAACACAACCGAAACGAGCAGCACGTGGTGGAATCGCCCCATACCTACTCCATGCTATCCGGAAACGTACCGCGTAGTGGGCGAGGAGACAACCGGTAAGTGCGGCCTGTCAAAGAGAATGAGCCTCGGCCACGTAAATGCCCGAGGCTCAAGAGCATGAAAGCGTTGGCTCCCCACGTGATCGAAATGTTCGAACTCCAGAGTGGTTCGAACCAGGGGTGCACGTGCATGCACACGTCGATCAACGTTCGAACTCGGCTTGGTTCGAACTAGGGTGCGCCTGGGGGCCCAGGTGATCCAAAGTTCGAACTGCAGGTTGACTTTGTGACGGTGCCACCCTACTCTTATCGTCGGTAGGTACAGATGCCCCGAATCCTCCGCCCCGGCTCGCGAGTGGCGCTCGTCAGAAGCGTGGTAATCCTCGTCTTTGCGTTGTTCGCGCTCGACCTTGGGGACGCCTGGTGTGATTCGCTGCTCTGGTCGGAGGCTGGGGCGGCGATCACGATTCCACAAGCGGGCCAGGTTGACCCGTGCGCAGGTGCCTGCGTGCCCGACTGTTTCTGCTGCTCGACCAGCGTTCCTGCCGTCCACGTTACGTTGGTCTGGGAACCGGCACCCAGCACAGACGTGCCCGTCCTCCGCACCGCCCAGGCGTCCACCGGCTTCGTACACCCACCCGATCACGTCCCTATAGACACGCACTAGCTACCCGTACTGTCTCATCTCGCCCGCCGGCTCGTGGACAGGCTGCATGCACATGTCCCGCCCGGCGGGAAGTGAAGCGCCGATCGCCGGAGACCTCCGCGTCTTGATCCGGAGACGGCGGCGGACTTTCGTTCAACTAAGAGGAAGGGTGATGCTGAGACGATGGCTGTTAACGGTTCCTCTCCTTGTGTTCTCGGCTACGTTCGCTGATGAAGCGCGCCTGATCACCTTGGATGAGGCCATGCACCGCGCGGAGCAGGTTTCGCCGACCGGCCAAGAGATTGCGCTGGGGATCGAGCGCGCGCGTGCCGAGATCGGCGCCAGCGGGCTGTGGCCAAATCCCGAATTATCGTTGGTGCGCGAGGAATCGGCGAGGGTCGTGGAGCGATTTGCGAGCCTGTCGCAGACGCTCCCTCTGACGGGCCGACTGGCGCTCGAGAGGGCCGCCGCCCGGAGCGGTCATTCTGCCGCCGATGCCCGGGCCAGGCAGGAGCGCGTCACCCTCCGCACAAAGGTTCGCGAATCATTTATCAACCTTCTGTTCGCCCAGGAGAGAGCCGGCACTCTCGAAAAGGGTCGCTCGCAACTCATGGAGCTTGTCGAAGTCCTGAGCGCTCGGGAGAG
>JBOGJF010000307.1:0-3696 GCA_050747785.1 Vicinamibacteria bacterium | reverse complement strand
CAGGGAAGAGGCGCAACCGGAAGGATAGGCGACGTTGCCCACCACGGTCGCGCGCCCCAAGTCCAAGGACTCTTCGATCTCCGCCGCCGAGCGGCCGAGGACGACGATGACTCGGTCGAGGACCGACCCGTTCGCGTTCGTCACGACTTGTCCCAGAAGAGTCGTGTCTCCCAGGGGCAAAAGCTGTTTCGGCGGACCGAAGCGCTCCGACCGACCGGCCGCGAGTATGATGCCGAGGATCCGTCCTTTGCTCATCTCGAGCTCATTCTACATCTCGGTTAGCGAGCCGCGCCTGCCACCGCTGTGGCTTGGGGAGCTCTTCGGTATCTACTGCCGCGGATTGGGGGCCGAGCCGCTCGGCGCTTCCGCGAGCCATCCATTTTGCTTGACACTGTCCGGCGTGGTGTGACAAATGCATCACAAACCGCCGTCTTACTTCCCGTCCGAGGTGACGGGGATGTCGGTCGGGTCGGAGGAGACCGGGAGGCGGAGCCAAGGTCGATGCGCTCGACGAGTTATCTCACGGTCGTCCCGATTTGGGTGCTTCTGTCCGGCTGCGGTGGGGGCGGCGGCGGGAGCCCGGATGCGGAGCAGGCGACGACCGATCAAGGAGCCGGACTTCCGGAGCACCAGCGCCTGGCGCGAGAGCTCTTGCGGGAGCTCATCGAGATCGATACGACCCACGGCACGGGCAGCACGACCGTCGCTGCCCAGGCCATGGCTACACACCTTCTGGCCGCGGGATTCCCCGAGTCGGATGTGCACGTGTTGGAAGAGGTGCCAGGCAAGGGGAATCTTGTCGCGCGCTACCGGGGTGATGGCCGCGGCGAACCTCCACTGCTGCTCCTGGCGCACCTCGACGTCGTCGAAGCGGATCCCGCCGACTGGACGGTCGATCCCTTCAAGTTCATCGAGAAGGATAGTTACTACTATGGCCGAGGTACGACCGACGACAAGGACGAAGCGGCCATCCACGTGGGCAATTTCATCCGCCTCAGGCAAGAGGGTTTCTTGCCGGGCCGGGACATCATCGTGGCGCTTACCGCCGACGAGGAAGGCGGCGATCACAACGGTGTGGTGTGGCTTCTAGAACATCACCGCGATCTGATCGATGCGGAGTTCGCGCTGAACGAGGGAGGCGGTGGTTTGTCCAGGGGCTCCAGACGCCTTTCCAATGGGGTTCAAGCGAGCGAGAAGGTGTATCAGAGCTTCACACTCGAGGTGACCAACCCCGGTGGACATAGCTCGCGGCCCGTCAGGGACAACGCGATTTACCGACTGGCCGACGCGCTCGGGCGCATTCGAGACTATGATTTTCCAGTCGTACTGAACGAAGTGACACGGGCTTTCTTCGAGCGCTCGGCGGGGATAGAGGATCCGGAGGTCGGAGCGGCGATGCGCGGCATCCTGAAGGACCCGCCGGACTCGGATGCCATCGAGTTCCTTGCCTCGATCCCTGCCTATAACGCGCTTCTGCGGACCACCTGCGTCGCGACGATGCTGGAAGCGGGACACGCGGAGAACGCGTTACCCCAGCGCGCGCAGGCGGTGGTGAACTGCCGCATACTGCCCGGCGAGCCGCCGGCGGACGTTCGGAGGACGCTCGAGACGTTGATTGCGGATGACCAAGTCGCCGTAACGCCCATTCTCGATGCGACGCCATCTGCGCCGTCACCTTTGACACTCGAGGTGCTCGAGCCCATCGAACGCATCACGGAAGCCATGTGGCCCGGCGTACCGGTCGTTCCCCTGATGAGTACCGGTGCCACCGACGGCCTTTACTTGCGTAACGCAGGGATTCCTGTTTACGGGGTTTCGGGCCTGTTCCACGATGTCGACGAGAATCGCGCCCACGGCCGGGACGAACGGATTCTCGCGAGCTCGTTTTTCGAAGGACAGGATTTCTTGTACCGTCTGACGAAAGAACTTGCCAAAGCGGATGGTTCTTAGCAGGGAGGTAGGTGGGGCATGAAGAATATGCCGATCGGGAAGACGATCGTGTTGCTCTTCGTTGTTTTGGTGGCGGGTTATGTTTCACTGAACGCTCCGGGTCTCGCGGTCGTCGCGAACTCGACGCAGGACGAGGCGGAGAACGTTCGGCTGGTGGGATATCACGACATGCAGGGCCGCCAGGCGCTGCAAGTGACCACCAAGTCGGATTGGGCCAACGGGAACTGGGTCTACGTGGGGCACGTTCCTAACACGCGGACCGGAGACGCGACGCTCAACCCCATTACCGGGCGCAACGAGTGGAATGGAACGTCCATCCTCGAGATCTCCGATCCGGCCAACCCGAAGCTCGTCTGGCACATCCCGAACGAGGTCAGCGCGAACTCCCGCTCGGCGCAGGTCGTTTACGACTACGCATTCGACTCCGATCCTCCCGGACGGGACTACCTCGCCCGTAACTCGGAATCTGAAGAGTCGCGGACGTTCCAGATCTTCGACATCACCACCAGGGATACCGACCCGTCCAAGATTTCCCTGGTTGCCGAGATCAGGGGTACGCCCGAGAACTCCTGTGGGCCCGGTTGCGGCGGCACGTTCATCAACCGCGTGCACAAGGGCTGGTGGTCGCCGGATTCGGGCTTGTACTACACCGCTTCTCAAGAGCCAGGTTTCCGATCGGCGTTGATCCACATCTGGGATCTCAAGGATCCGAAGAATCCGAAGTTCGTAAGCCGCGCCTGGCTGCCGGGCCAAAAAGACGGCGAGCCGGGCTACGAGGAGCAATACGTGCACCATCCCATCGTCGACGAGGCGAACCACAGGATGTACGGTGGGTTCCGGGAGGGCAGCGGCCACGCGGCCGCGTGGGATATCACCGACCCCGCGAACCCAAAACTGGTCTGGTCCTACGACACGTCGCCGCCTGGACGCGGACCGCACACGGTCTCGCCGATCATCTACGACGAGGTGCCGAACGTCACCGCCGCGGACGGTGAGCTACCGAGAACGTTCGCGTTCGTGACCGACGAGCTGGGTCAAGAGTGCGCCCGCGGCGTCAAGAGCAAGTCGATCATGTTCGACATCACGCACGAGACCCACCCCATGCCGGTCTCGACGTTTCAGGTTCCGATCGGTGATTTCTGCGAGCGGGGAGGGAACTTCGGCCCGCACCAGCACGCCGAAACCGTCAACGGTCAGGTCAATCGGTTCGAGGACAAGCGGGTCTGGATCGCTTACTTGAACGCCGGCGTGCGGGTCGTCGACATCTCGGACCCCTACCATTTGAAGGAAGTGGGCTACTACATTCCCAAGACGAATGCGCCGCCGGCGCCGGGCGGGGCGCGACCCGCTCCGATCCAGCTTACCGACGTGGACATCGATCACCGGGGGCTGGCTTACGCGTCGGATCGGTCGGCTCCCTCGTGCCTCGGGCAAGGCGAGTCGTGCGTTGGCACGGGTCTCTTCATATTCGAGTATACGGGGAACTAGTCAGGCGGATCTTTCGTTTAGCTGCTGGCCGCCAAAATAGGTGGCTGCCTAGACTCGAACTAGTCAGGCGGCCCCGGCGAGGCCGAGAACGCCAAAGAACAGATAGCAGACCAGGGCGCCAACTACACTCATCGAGAGACCCCACAGTAGGAGCTTGTTGAAGAGCGCGGTGCGGTCTTCGGTCAGGGGCGCGCTCGCCATGCAGAGCGCTCCCAGAGTCGAGAGGGGCGAGACATCGACCAGGTGGGAGCCCACGTT
>JBOGJF010000306.1:0-3510 GCA_050747785.1 Vicinamibacteria bacterium | reverse complement strand
CCTCTACATCGACACGCAACCGCCCTACCCGGAGCAGGAGTCGGAGGAGTTGGGCGACGAGGTGGTGGCTCGCCTGAATCCCGGGACGGACGAGATCGAGAACGTCGAGGTGCGGTTCTTCTCGACCCGCTTGCTCCGGCACGACCTGCTGGAGTTTCCTATCACCGCCGACTTGCGGATCGCGGCAAGGGGGCGGTCGAGGCTGAGGTGGCGACCCGATGAAGAGCGAGTGCGTCGTTGAGTCCGACGAGGGGGCGATGACATCACCGCGGATGCAGGGCTCGTCGCCGCGGTCCGACTTTACGAGCAGGGCCCATCCGGCGGGAACGGTCGCCTCCTCGCCGGAATCAGCTTACGCTCTTCTTGGCCAGGCTCGCCGTCTTCGGCGTTCCGATCGTCCGGGCAGACGTCTCGCGCTCCAGTCCGGCAGGTGCACAATACCTCCCCGCGGCGCCTCGTCTCCGGTGCATACTCCGACCGGCGGGACCGCCCTCACCGGGCTCGTCGCCGCCGCCCGCGCACTCCTGGACGATCAACAACGACTTCGCCACGGGCTGCTATGTGGTTCGCGGACTTCCAGGTGGTTCGCCCAATATCGACACGTAGGAAATGACGACTGCTATCCTGAACGGTCAGAGTTTCTCTCACGCTTAGCTTCGCTAAGTGCAAACTCCTCGAACATTCGTATCGCGGCCGACCTGCTCACCGATCGCTCCACATGCCTCCAATGGTCTTCGACAAACATGCACCAGTACGCGTGGCGTTGTATCAGCCGACGGCCAGAAGCGAGCAGAAGCGCCAAGAACTCAGCACTAGCTAAGCGGTCGGTTGCTTCCTCATGAACGCACATGTCTATACCGTAGACAAGAACCTCCTGTCGCTCTGTCAGGGAGTATCCGCGCAAGCCGTCTTCAAGAGACACCAAGCTTGACCTACGTTCCCTAATCTGAGGGTAGTCGAGAGAGCGGAAGTCGTTCCTCCGAAAAAACACTTCGCGGGCCATCATTCCAAAAGAGTAAAGATCGCAGCGGGCATCAGCATCACGGGCATCTTCCAACTCCTTCGCTTGATAAAGCGGTGTACCGAGTCGGGTACCTGAAACCGTCAGGCCCCGGCTTTCAGCGAGGATCTTAGACAGACCAAAGTCAGTGAGCTTCGCACATTGTGGCTCCGTGTCTGTCAAGAGAACGTTCTCTGGTTTAAGATCCCTATGGACAATCCCGGCCGAATGAAGGGCCTCAAGACCCCTCAGAATTTGCATTCCAATACCGTGTGCGAATAGGTCAAGACGCTCCAGCGACCCTGTAGGAGACAACTCATCGCCTTCCGTTTCGTCGCCTAAAATCGAAAAGAAGCGCGACTCCCTGAGGGTTTTGCCCGGTACGAATTCCATAATCAGGAGAAGGGCATCATCCGCCTGGCAGTAGCCCAAGAAGCGGACGATATTCGGATGGGTGACTCTGCTCAGGATCTTGATTTCGCGGCGAGCGCGCTGGGCATGCAGCGCGTTTACCGGCACAATCCTCTTGATCGCCACTTCCTCCTTCCGGCACAAACCGCGATACACGGTTCCATGGGCTCCGGCACCCAGTTCATCGATGATTTCGATGTCCGTGGCAGAGAAAGATTGGCACATCATGTGCATCTAATCGAAAGCGTCCTGAATATATAGAGCTGCTCTCCGAAAGGAAACTGGCTGCGTTGATTGCACTCGAAGTGTAAAAGGTAGATGGGACGGTAGTACTCTCTTCACAGTGCTTGTCACGTCGAGCGATAGGGTCCGTCGATCAGATCGAAGAGGACCGTCCGCCACGCTAATGTTATTCAAGTCAATCTTGCATCCTATCTCGTCCGGCCCGCGGGAATCAAAATTAAAGAAACGAAGATGCGCGCGGAGCACGCGTTTGCCTCTATGTGCACTGAGAGTCTTTGGCCCACCGCTCCATTCACGTTCGGCTCGCGGACCTGGCCACTCAAGCATGTGAATACTCGTACTCTGCTCACCCATCAAATTGATCTGCATAGCATATCGCACCTGATCTGGCGTAGCCTTCGATCCCAGGAGCCACATCAACTTTGTGAGAGCTGCTTCTGGAGTCATGTCGACACCGCAGACGACGCCGGCCTCCATCAAGTGTGAGTTAGCCTCGAACGCCCCGAGTTGCACCAACCCAACGATGCACTGCGTCACATTCACAACGACGATCTTCCGTTTGTAGGCATTCTCAAGCTGGTGTACAAACTCGGGCTCGGTCGGTGCGTTGCCCGTCCCAAAGGTCTTTAGAACAACGCCCTTGAGGCCCTCGAGAGAAAATACCTTGCCCAAGAGGTCCGGTCGAAAACCTGGATAGAGATCGAGGGAAATGACGTTTGGCTCATAGGCTGTATTAATGTGGAAGTCACCGCTGTCTGACGAGCCAAATGGATGGATCCTGTCAGTGTGAATCTCCACAAAGTGGCCGGTGGTAGCGACAACTGGGTAGTTTGGGGAGTCGAAACCTGAGTAGCGGTCAGCTCCCAGATATCGTGCACGATTGCCCCTGAAGAGACTTGAGCCGAAATAGAGCCCGACCATATTTAGTGGAGCAAGATCGGTACCGTCGCTTCGTCCGGCCGCGAGGCAAATAGAGGTGACCAGATTCTGAGTCGCATCAGTCCTAGCCTCTGAAATGGAGCGCTGTGCGCCAGTCAGGATGACCGGCTTCTCCAGATTGACCAGGAAGAAGGAGAGGGCGGATGCGGTGTAGGCCATAGTGTCCGTGCCATGGAGTATCACAAAGCCATCGTAGTTTCCGTACTCGCGCTCAATCAGCTCGGCCAATGCGACGCAGCGCTCCATGTTCATATCGGCCGAGTCTTTGGGCTCCAGATTGTGAGAATTATCCGCATCAGTGAAAAAGTCAACGCGGATAGACTCCCTCTCCGAGATTTCCTGAATTAGGCCGCCGGTAAAATACGTACCGAGCTCATCAGCGCCTCCCGGCGTAAGGCCAACATTCTCGTCTTCATGCATCGAGATGGCCCCGCCAGTGTTTATCACGAGAACCTTTCGTTCCGGAGGCATGGCGGTATATTAAGCCGTACTGTTGATTAGCGATAAGGACAGCGCGTCCCAGGCGACGCCACCGGAGGTGCACACGACTGTGACGTTCACCGGCCGCCCCTCCATGAGTACTTGACGCGCGGTCTTCGTGCAATCAAATGAAACGGACCGACCTCGGGCGTCTAGCTCTACATTGCCAATGTCGACACACTGTGGAACGTCTGCTGGCGTCGACTGATCGGCGGTCGGGAGAACCAGAAAAGCGCGAAGCACTGCCGTACCTTGTCTGCCATCCGTTCGCCGAAGACCCGTGAAACGGACTATTCCCTTATGGAAACGTTGCTTGCGCCAGTTTCCAATAGTGGTTCGGGGCTCCGTTCGCTTGACCGGGTCCGCCGTCCCCTCTCCGTAGAGATACTTGAAGATGCTAAATGATTGCTCGCCGCGCTGGTCCACCTCTACCAGCG
>JBOGJF010000305.1:0-4200 GCA_050747785.1 Vicinamibacteria bacterium | reverse complement strand
CCAAGCGGTACACTTCCTCCGGTGATTGCAGCCTACCGAAATCTGGAATACCCATTGCGTTGTCACCAGGATACGTCGAAGGCCAAGTACTTGGGACTTATCACTTTATAACACAGTAGTACTAGTGTAGCCGTCGGCAGGAACGCTCCAATCACCAAGCTCGAAATGCGGGTTGCGCTGGAGCAGCTCTACTCTCAGGCTCAGGCGATCGGTTTTCCAAACCGGCTTCTTCCTGCCCTTAAAAGAGCGATCATCCGAACAAGTATCAAGTACGGTGAGTTCCGGGGACCAATTTGCGGCGAAGCCCGGAATTTCATTCAAGAACTCTTCCGTGACCCGAAGAACCAAGCCGAGCAATATCGCCTGGACACTGACAACCTGGCCGGGTGCAATTTCTACCAGTGAGTGGTAGCTTGGGATTAGCGATCTATGGGCTACTTAAGAAGATTTCAGCCAACGGATTGGGACATCCTACGTCAGCGCGCAGTGGCGGTGGGGCGTCCGGACTTGTCTCGCGTTTGTTCGAGGGTGGTTACTGAACTTCTTGGTGAGAATCTACCGAAATCGGCTGTAGATCTGTATGTGAATTATGT
Organism: Vicinamibacteria bacterium; assembly: GCA_050747785.1. Taxonomy (GTDB): domain Bacteria; phylum Acidobacteriota; class Vicinamibacteria; order Marinacidobacterales; family DATDRI01; genus CBDANW01. The sequence continues at coordinate 3,607 of JBOGJF010000305.1, read as the reverse complement.
TCCCCAAGCTGAACTGGCTCGAATGGTCCTGGAGGTAGCCAGACCAGAGGCCGCGCGAAGAAGGTGTTTGGAGGTTTACGAGTCGGATCCTTCTCCAGCGAGGCGGGCATTCGCTATCGACCTACTCTGTGATGTCGGCGATGAATCGATCTTACCACTGATTAACTCCTTTTTAGTCGACCCTCATGAGGACATTCAGTGTGCGGGGATCGCTGTGTTGGATGCACTTGTATGGCGGGAGTGCGTTCGTTACGAGGAGGTCCAAGACTATTTGCAGCTTGCGGACCAGAGTGGAGTGGAGTACGTCCGAATGATTGCTGCGCGGATTCGGGACCGTCTGCGGGAAGGTTCCAGCGGCCTCGAACAGCCGCGGCGAACGTTGGTCGCTGAGATGGTGAGCGCCGCACCAGAGTGGCCAGTCGCTCCAGGAGCTGTTCCTTATCTGGACCCATCTGGTTGGGAGACGCTTGCGGCTCGGATTCATGCAGATGGTCCCTGCTACTCGCATTCGTCTGGTCAACGGGCCATCGTAGATCTCTTAGGAGAAGACTTCATCGACAGCGCTATCCAGGCTTTTTTGGACGACCCTTCTTCCGCTCTTGTTGCCGGTTGTGTATTGCGTGTTCTCGAACCCGAACAAGCCATAAGAGAATGCAGACGGGCATTCGACGGCGAAAATGCGTACCGTCGATGCAGGGCTGCCGAGTACCTCGCGGGCGTTCGCAAGGTGATGAGCGTCTCTCTACTTGAACGGTTTCTCACTGATGCGGATTCATGCGTGCAAAGGGCCGGTGCTAAAGCGCTTGAAGTTGGGAACGAGATGCTCGCTGCAGAAGAAATTGAGCCATACCTGAGATTAGCCGAAAAGAGTCCGGAGGCCTCCGTGCGGCAGACGGCAAGCCGGATCCGGAAGCAATGGGCTGGATGAGAGATTAGCCCGCCGTAGATTCCGCGACGCAACAGGCACTTAAACACGGCAGGAGGTCAACATATACCGATTGCAATCGTCGAACGCGTGGTGGTGGTACCGTGATCTGGGAAAAATACTGGCCGGAAACGCTAAGGCGGGCCATTCAGCGGGCCATGGATAGGCGAAAGCGAATAGTTGCCGAAACTGGCGGAGACAACTACTACACGAGCGCTGTTCCGTCTGACTTTTGGAAGCGAGGCTGGGGTGGGAATGACGGAGCATCGGAAGAACTGATCCAGATCAATGAGGCGAGATTGGGAGTGGTTCTGCCGCCCTCCTATAGGACGTTTCTACAAGTCTCAAACGGGTGGTGGGGTCTCGATTGGCACGTTCCCCATCTCTTGCCTGTTGAAGAAATCGACTGGTTCCGCAAAAACTATCAGGACTGGATTACCGCATTTGTCGAACCGTGGCAAGAAGCGGGGAGTCCACCCGTTCCCGATGAGGAGTACTTCGAGTACGGACCGAAGCAGCAGCCGGCGGCCATGCGTGTTGAGTATATGGCGGACGCACTTGCAGTTAGTGCCGACTTTGATGGCGCAATAGTTCTCTTGAACCCGCGGATCACTTTCCCTGGGGATGAATGGGAAGCATGGCTTTTCGCATCGTGGTTTCCTGGAGCCACTCGCTATCGATCATTCCGGGATCTGGTACAGCGATGTATTGAACACCCGCGTTAGCTTACTCGCGCGAATCGCTGAGCGATTCATCTTCCCGACGGTTACTTATTACGGCCCGTACATCCCGGCCGGAGCTTTGGGCCGTTGTTCAAACATCCTTGGCCAGTGCTCTGCGTTTTCGACGGGCGGGCTCACTGCTGGATATCACCGCTCAGGGAAGATTGTTGAACGGCGCTCGATTCAGGTACTTATCGAGCCGCAGTCCAAAAGGACCTTGCCGAGGCAGCGTTCCGTGAAGTGCGAGGCGGGACAGAACACGACCACGTATACGTACGATCCCGCTGGCCATGTGGGCAGCGTAACCTACCCGAACGGTGTGCAATCGACATTTACGTACGATCCGCAGTATCGACTGACGCAGATGCCGACTGCCAAGGGGGCAACGCCGCTAGCGCGATACGACTACACGGTTTCGCCCTCGGGTCAGCGGTCGACGGCGGTGGAGCGCAGCGGCCGGTCGGTGTCGTGGAGTTATGACAACGGCTGGCGCATGACCAGCGAGACGATCAGTAGCGATCCGGCGGGGCGCAACGGCGCGCTGACGTATTCGCCGGATGCGGTCGGAAACCGCCTGTCGCGTAACTCGACACTGGCGGGGTTGGGTCCACAATCGCTCAGCTACAACGCCGATGATCAGTTGGCAGGCGAAACCTACGATGGCAACGGGAACACCGTGTCGTCGAGCGGTAAAACCTTCGCGTATGACTTCGAGAACCGCTTGAAGAGCGTGAACGGCGGCGCGGTTGTGATGGGCTACGACGGCGACGGCCATCGCGTATCGAAGACGGTGGGCGGCGTCACGACCAAGTACCTGGTGGATGACTTAAACCCGACCGGGTACGCACAGGTGGTCGAGGAGATCGTCGGTGGGGCCGTACAGAAGGTCTACACGCACGGGATTCAGCGGCTCAGTCAGAGCCTGTTAGCCGACGGGACATGGCAAACCAGCTTCTACGGCTATGACGCGACCAACGGCAGCGTCCGGCAACTGTACGACGCTGCCGGGGCGGTTACCGACACGTACGATTACGACGGCTTCGGGAGCTTAATCGCCTCGACGGGAACGACGGCCAACGCGTATCAGTACCGAGGCGAGCAGTTCGATTCCGATGCGGGACTGTATTATCTGCGAGCGCGCTGGTACAACCCGGCGACGGGGAGATTTCTGACGCGCGATCCGGCCGAAGGGGTGCTGGACCGGCCGGCGAGCTTGAATCCGTATGTGTACGCGGAAGCGGATCCAGTGAACAACACAGATCCGCTGGGCCTCTATGTCCAGGAACCACCAACACGTACGGGTGGAGGAGGCAAGGGTATCCTAGGCCTTGCGGAGTACCTGATAACCGTCGTCGCACCGCTCGCGCAGCGCTACATCGTGCCAGTGGTATATTACTCGAGTGCCGGCATCGCGGGACAACAGGTGTTTGTCAATTACACGTCCTGGTCAGTGCTGTGTGTTTTAGATGCAGCAGATTCGCTACTCGATATCGCGGCTCAGGGACAATGGGGACTACCGGTTCCTCGGCGGGGGTGCCGATTTGAAGTGCAGCGGCAGAGCAGCCCCGAACCCAAACCTGAGCCGGAGCCTGAGTGTGGTGGAGGTCCCTGTAAGGAGTTCACGAGGGATTATTGCAAGAACAACGATTGTACCTCAAAGAAGAAAGTTTGTTATCAGACGAAGGATAGTTTCCGAAATGCTGTTCCTAGACCTCAATATCACATAATAACACTAGCTGATTACGTCACAGGAGTGGCAACTAACGGGTATCATGAAGGCATCCTTGATGAAACGCGGGGGCGCGTTTACGACAATATTCACCCTGCGGGCATTTCATACGCGAGGTGGATTGGACCCGAATTCAGAGTGGGTTGGCCCGGCGATTCCGTCGGAAAGATGTTCGTCGAGGCAGAAAGCGCAGGGATCGGAAGGATTCGAACGGTGCAGCCTACTCAGGCT
>JBOGJF010000304.1:0-3857 GCA_050747785.1 Vicinamibacteria bacterium | reverse complement strand
GGCGTCTACCACGGATGGAAGTGCATCTCCACCGAGACGGCGGTCGTCGTCAATTGTCCCACCGAGCTCTACCACTACGACAAGCCGGACGAGGTCCGGCTCGATGCCCACACGAAAGAGATCCCTTACGACTGGGCGAGAAAAGATCGTTAGCCCGTAAGTCACCTGATGAAGCTTTTGGTAACGGGAGCCCAAGGGCTGCTCGGCCGGGCCTGCGTCAGACTTGCCGTCGAGAGACACGATTGCGTCGGGTTGAGCCGGCATGAGCTCGATGTCACCGATCGCAGCGCGGTCGAGAGGGTTTTCGAGCGTATCAGCCCGGACGCCGTGCTCCACTGTGCGGCCTACACCGACGTGGACGGCGCGGAGCAGGATCCCGCGCGGGCCATGGCGGTCAACGCCGACGGTACTGAATCGGTGGCTCGAGCCGCCCGTCGAGCTCGTACGGTGATGCTTTACGTGAGCACGGATTACGTGTTCGACGGAGAGAAGCAAACACCTTACGTCGAAGAAGACGGGACCCATCCTCTTTCCCGATACGCCGAGTCGAAGCTCGAGGGGGAACGACGCGTCGCGAAGATCTCTTCCGAGGGATATCTCATCGTCCGCAGCGGTTGGCTCTACGGCTCCGGCAAGGGCTTCGTCGATTGGGCGCTCCGTCGTCTCGAGGCGGGCGAGGTGCTTCGCGCGGTCGCCGATCAAGTGGGCAGCCCCACCTGGGTGAAAGATCTGGCCGAAGCCCTACTCGTGCTCGTCGAGAAACGATTGTCCGGAACGTTCCACGTCGTGAACCGGGGTGAGACGGATTGGCTGGGCACGGCGCGGGTCCTCGCGGAGCTCGCGGGTGTGAACCGCTCCCTGGTCGAAGGCGTCTCGATGGCCGATCTAGGGCGGCCGGCGCGGCGGCCTCGGTACTCCGTTTTGAATGTAGGCAAGTTCGAATGCGCCACGGGAATGCGCCTCCGATCCTGGAGAGAAGCGCTCGCGGGCTATATCAGGGAAAAGAGCAGCTAGGGTCGGAGCTTTCGCGCCACCACCAGGAGGATGTCCCCGAGATCGATCTTCACCGGACGCTCGGCCAGGCGCAGTCGCTCCGCCGTCCAGCGCCCCGCGGTGGCCAGTGGACCGAAAAGACCCTGGGCCCGCTCGAGAACGTACCCGAGCTTCAGAATCTTGGGCTCGGTCGCGATACGGAGCGGCTCGAATCCCTCGCGCTTCACCAGCGCCCGAAGGCTCCTGGATGTGAAATAGTGCAGGTGCATGCGCATGAACCAGGGCCACCGTCCCCTGAATAGCCGAGCGCCCAGTCCACCGATGTTGACTGTCGTGAAGGCGACGAGCCCTTCCGGTCGAAGAAGCTCACCGAAGCGCCTTAGCGCGGCCACGGGATCGGGCAAGTGCTCGAGGACGTCCCAAAGAACGACGGCGTCGAACGTCTTGCCTTTTGGATCGTAATCCTCGAGCGTGCCGGTAAAGACGTCGAGGCCGCGGGTCCGCGCTCGTTCGGAAGCCCACCGGGAGGGCTCGATGCCGGTCGCCTGCCAACCCTTGTCGCGCGCCTCTTCCAGAAAGAGTCCCACTGCCGAGCCGATCTCCAAAACGCTCCTCCTGCCTCGCGGAAGATAGCGCTCCATTTCGGTGAGGGCTTTCCGAAAACCGGCCCGCCTTTCTTCCTCCGAAACCAGGTAATCTGGATCCTCGACCGCGCCGTAGAGCGCGGCGAGCTCATCGCTCGCGATCGTGGGGACGGAGCGTGCCAGGCCGCACGGGTCACAGATGAGGATGTCGTCGTGGAGCGAGAGATAAGAGCTTGTGCAGGCGACCTCGTCTTGTTCGATCGCGCGACCGCGCGGAACATTCGACGGGTAGAGGAGGCGCAGGGGCCCGCCGCACAGAAGACAGAGCGGCGGATCAGTGCCCGAGGGCGTTCGCGCGCTCAAGGTACTCGCGCCGGAGGCGCTCGCGGTGGCGGAGGCTTTTGTAGAGAGTTCCGAAGGTCTCGAGAATGTAGCGCACCGAGTTGACGACGTCCACCGACGACGAGTCGCTCGCATAGCGAGTCGGAATCGCCACCTCTTCGATGCGGAAGTCGAGCAGAACGGCTTCGATGACCATCTGGCTGTCGAAGACGAACCGATCGGAGAATCGGTGGTAGCCGATGAGCTCCAGGAAGCGACGGGAATAGGCCTTCATCCCGCTATGAAGCTCGCTGAAAGACGTTCCGAGGCAGAGGTTCTCCACGATCGTCGTGAAGCGATTGCCGACGTAGCGATGAAAGGGCATCCCGCCCTTCGTCGGTTGCCCGCCGTCTTTGAAACGCGAGCCGAACGTGAAGTCGGCGCGTCCCGAGCGAATAGGTTCTATCAGCGCCGGCACTCGGTGCGGCGCGTACTGGTAGTCGGGGTGGAGGAGCACGATGATGTCGGCGCCGCGCTCGAGAGCCCAGTCGTAGCAGGTCTTCTGGTTTCCACCGTACCCACGATTCTCCGCGTGTCGGCGGACGGGTAGGCCCAGTCTCTCGGCCACCTGGTAGGTATCGTCGGTACTGGCGTCGTCGATCACCAGCACTTCATCGAAGCAAGCGGCCGGGATTTCCCGGTAGGTCTTTTCGATGGTTCGCGCCGCTTGGTACGCGGGCATGGTGATGATCGTTCGCAATTGTATTCCTTAGTGCCGCGGGGCCCCACCGCCGTCTGACCAGCGCCAGCTCAGCAACCACCTATCCTGACGGCCAACAGTGATTTGCGGTATGGCGGCCTCAAACCGACAAAATCATATCACGTCGTGACGACGCTCCTCAGGGGGGCTCCCAGATTGCGGCCCCGTTCGTCCCAGGAATAGTCTCGTACGTCCTCCGCCGCGCGCGCCGCGAGTCGAGCTCCGGTCTCCGGCTCATCCGCCAGCCTTTGCAGAGCGGATGCCAGGCCTTTGCGTCTCCCGGCGGCACGAGGAGGAGAACATTCTCTGGCCTTCCGTGGCCTGTTTGCACGGAAAGCCAGTTGAAGCGTACGAGCTCTGCACGACCATCAAATCTACCGCGCAGGCCATCCTACGGGCGGTCACGGTTTTTTATCGGATATTCGAGTGGTCCGATTGGATCGGGCGCGCGCCATTGCTAGCCTCGGTCGGCGCGAGGGCAGCAGGGGCGCGCCGCAATCACCAGGCGTGTTAGATTAGACAGCGTCACCGACGATGCGCAACGGCGAGTCGTTCAGGCAAAGGGCAATCAGTGAACCATAGCGAGATCGTCAGTTTCCTCTGGGGTGTCGCGGACCTTATCCGCGACACCTTCAAGCGCGGAAAGTACCAGGACGTGATCCTTCCGCTCACGGTTCTGCGCCGGCTCGATTGCGTGCTGGCACCCACCAAGGAGAAGGTGCTCCGCCGGCAGGCCGAGCTCCGCGACAAAAAGCTCGAGAACCTCGACGCGCAGCTCCGCAAGGCCTCGGGCTTCGCCTTCTACAACACATCGCGCTATGACTTCGAGAAGCTTCTTGCCGACGCCCCACACCTGGCGGCGAACCTGCGCAATTACATCGCCGGGTTCAGCTCCAATATGCGCGAGGTGCTGGAGAAGTTCGATTTCGATAACACTATCAGCAAGCTCGACGAGGCGGGGCTTCTCTTCCAAGTGCTCGAGCGCTTCAAGAACGTCGACCTTCACCCTGAGAAGATCGACAACCCGACGATGGGCACAATCTTCGAGGAGCTGATCCGCAAGTTCAACGAGGCGCTGAACGAGAACCCCGGCGAGCACTTCACGCCGCGCGACGTCGTGCACCTCATGGTCGATCTCATGCTGGCCGGCGACCAAGACCGCATCCGCCGCAAAGGTGTCGTCTGCACGGTCTATGACC
>JBOGJF010000303.1:0-9346 GCA_050747785.1 Vicinamibacteria bacterium | reverse complement strand
CCCCACGATCGAGCATTCACCCAGCACGATGGGCTGCAACTGCCGCGCGAGGCGGTGGTGACCCCAGATGTCGTCGTCATCCTGGTAGCCCAGGATGTCGCCCTGAGCCAGGTCGTGGCCCAGGTTGTGCTTCTCGCCAAGGGAAAGCCGGTCTTTTAGGCGGACTACGCGGATGCGGCCGCTCTCGCGGATCTTGCACTGCAGATCCCGGGGCGAGTCATCGATGATGATCAGTTCCGATCGCGTCCACGTCTGGCTGAGGAAGAATTGGACCGCGAACGGGATGAGCTGGGGCCGTCCGTAGGTCGGACAAACTAAGGAAACCAGAGGGCGAAAATTCATCTTCGGCCCCCAAGTCGGGAGGGTAGAATGATCGGGCCGACGAGACGTTGGTGCGGCTCGTCGGCCCTAGCCACCGAATCCTGATTGGAGGTCCGATGGTTGAACGCAAGCCTACAGCCCGACAGTCCACCTTCAAAGACATCTCCGGCCGACGTTTCGGAAGATGGAGGGTTCTTGGTCAAGCCGAGCAGCGTGGGAAGCCTGTGTATTGGCGCTGCCGTTGTAAGTGCGGAACTGTCCGGAGCGTGAACGGCGCTTCTCTCAGGAGAAGAAAAAGTCGGAGTTGCGGTTGCCTGCACGCCGAACTGACCCGAAAGCTTGGCGACTCGTGGAAAATCAAACATGGTCATTGCAGAAAGGCTTCCGAGTCTCCGGAACATGCCGTTTGGAGAACGATGATCCAGCGTTGCACGAACCCTAAGGCCGCAGGCTGGAAGAACTATGGCGGTCGCGGCATCCAAGTCTGCACGCGCTGGAGAGACTCCTTTGTTGATTTCCTTCGAGCCGTCGGCCTGAGGCCAAGTAAGAAGCACAGTATCGACAGGATCGACAACGATGGGGACTATCGACCCAGAAACGTCCGCTGGGCCACGCTTCGCCAGCAACTGGCAAACCGTCGCCCACAGAAGGCCCGCAAGACACAATAGCGGCTTACCGCCCATCACCGGCCCCCTTCCACGGCGCGAACTGCCAGAACTTGTACTGCTCGGCCGGCACCCAGGCGGGTGCCGGCGTGGGCGTCATGGTCCAGGCCGATTCATCCAGGGGGTAGATATTCCCCCCGTGGCGCACGTAGACGTAGAGATGCTCGAGGGCGAGCGAGATCGTCCGGTTGTCGCGGGAGAGGATCTCCTGCTGGAAAGGAACCTTCGAGAGCCCAAGCGCCGGGTCGTCCGGGCCCTGGAGGAGAGACCGCTTGAACATCGTCGTCCCGTCGGAGAAGCGGAGGGGTGGCTTCCCCGGCTGGGGCCCGTGAATGTTGTCGCTCAGGCGCTTCGAGAAGTTGGGGCCACGCCCCAGCTTCCAGAACCGCGGGCCCGGCAGGGTGGCGCAGACGACGGCGCCGAGCTGGATCCCCGTCATGGACGCGCGGCCCTCGAGGATGGGGATCGCCTGCTCGAGGAGGCGGTCCTTGTGGCTCCAGTCGTCGTCGTCGTAGTAGACGACCAGATCGCCCTTCGCCTGCAGGATCCCGGCCTTGTTCCGGTTCCCGCTTCCGGACTGCTGGGCCGAGAAGAAAGTCCTGTGGACCCGCCCGTCGGCGGGCAGCTTCACGCGCTTGTCCTCGTCGGACGCGTCCATGATGAGGAGCTCTTTCTTGGGCCAGGTCTGCTGGAGGAAGATCTCGACCGCGCGCGGCAGCCATTCGGGCCGGTTGTAGGTCAGGCACAGGGCGGAGATCAGGGGCGCGATCGAATTCACAGGGATCCTCAATAGCTACAAACGGGTCCGCCGCCCCCGGTCCCCGGCGGCATGAACATGATCGCCCGAGCCTCCGGGCCCGGGACGGTGATGGGCATCGAGATGTGATCTCCGTCGATCACCATGAGCGAGAGGAAGGCGACGTTCTCCGCCTCGAGGGCCTGGACGCTTAGGACGATGGTAAACCGCTTCGCCGAAAGGAACGGCGGGTCGACGTCGGGGGAGCTCGAACCCTCGACGAGCGGGATGTAATCGACGTCGTCGCCGATCTCGACCAGGCGCGCGCCCGCGAGGGCCGTCGCACTCTGTACCCAGGCGAGTTTACGGACGCGGATGAGGGGATTGGCCCCCACGGTGGCGCCTCGGATGGTGAGGGCCAGTAGGTCAATCTCCGCTTTCGCCCCCTCTTCGGCCGGGACCGGAGTTTCCTCCGGATCGCTGGGCTCGCCGGGCAGGCCTTCGGGGATGATCGTATCCTTGGGGAGGTAGAGATCCGTGCATCGCTCGGAGAGCGGTACGACGCAGCTCTCGACCGGCGGAGCCACCACGCGGATGAGGAGCGGGACGTCGACCGCGAAGGACGAGTCCGCCTTCGACCGGAAGCGCGCGGTGATCTCCTTCAGGCCCGCCGTGTTCTGGACCTGGATCTTCCGGCGGTTCCGGAGCTCGACCTGCGTGAGCGGGTTCACCTGGACGCCCACGCCCTCGTCGTCGGTCGACGTGTCGAAGAAGGAGACGACGACCGCCCCCCCGTAGGCCTTGAGGAAGCCGGCCTCGACATCCTCGTCGCTCCGCCGGTGGAGAATATGGAACTCGTCGTTCCAGGAGGCGAAGAAATCGACGGGGACGTCGAGCCAGGGCCTCGAGGCGTCCACGATCGGGACCACGACCTCGACCGGATCCAGGGTGTCGTCGAGGGCGGCCTCCCCGTTCAGGGTGACCACGTCCTTGTCGTAGTGCTTGATCCAGAAATCCTTTTCGACCGAGCCGCCCGACGTCTGATACCGGACGAAGTTCTTGCGGGCGCCCGTCGCGCCATCCCCGCTTTCAGTCTCGCCTCCGGCGCCGGCCATGAAGTCGAAGGTCGCGCGCAGCCCCGCGACGGCCACCTGGGCGATCAGGTTGGCGCCGATGTTGCCGTGGTCCCGGAAGAGCCAGAGGCCCTGGAGGACCTCGCCCGGCGACATGTCGATCTGGACGCGGACGCCGAGGCCCTCGAGGATCGGGTTGTCCCGCCCGGATCCCGCGCGCGCCAGGGTGACCGCGACCTTGTTCGCGACGAGGTTCGCGTTCTGGAGCGGCGTCGAGAGGACGGGGATCGGCTGCCGGAGCCGTGGCTCGTCCGCGCGGACGATCCGCCGGTAATCCGGATTCGGGACCTGTCCGTAGCTCGGCATTCTAGTGTCCCACGAAAGAGATCACGCCCGCCGGCGGCCTTGCCTCGCCGACCAGCTTGAAAACCAGGGTCAGCGGCTTGTCGAGCAGGTACGGCTCGGCGTTCCCATGCTCCTGGATCTCGTCGACGTCCGCCTCTCCGACCTTCACGTCCAGGAGCTCGACGACGTAGTTGTAGGGCGAGAGGTCCCGCGGCTGCCAGCCGATGAAGTCGCCGGTCGGCAGGATGCTCTCGCGGTATTCCCGGAGGAGCCGCCAGAACTCGACGGAGATGGACGCGCTGCCGGCGTCCCAGATCTCCTGGACAACGACGTCGTCGAGAAACTCCCGGTAGTGCGCCGCGGCGCTCGCGCCCTCGGTCCGGACGACGGCCGCGCGCGTCTTCGGGAGCGCGTACCAGTCGAAGCCGGTCCAGCGGTTGGGGAGCTCGGGATAGACGATGTCGTCGAGGTACGGATGGACCAGGCGCCGGCCGCCGCCCGAGCCGTGGACGAGGATGGGATCCCGGTCCACCCGCGGCCGCGTCCAGGGCACGCGCGGGTTGACGAGCGCCGGCCACCCGGCCGGCTGGAATCCGCAGGGCGGGTTCGCGCGGCGCATCTTAGGTCACACCAGGCGTTGGAGCCAGCAAGTGCGTCCTGACCGACAGGATCGACTTCGGCCGGTTCTTCGCCGTGGACCATTCGAGCGTGACCAGGTGGCGGTCGAGCTCCCCGGCCTCGAGCGCGCTGGCGCTCGGGAGGTCGACCGTTGCGGCCTCGGCATCCACCTTCGTGTCGAAGGTCCGGACCCGGAACTGGGTCGGGTTGCCCGCCTGGTCGTAGGTCATGAGGTCCTGGATGCTATTCTCCCCCTGGATCCCCAAGATTCGCTGGAGGCGGAAGAGGATCTCCTGCACGTCGTCGCCGAGGGACTCGATGTCCCAGACCTCCCAGGCGACGGTGATCGTCTCGTTCCCGGCCTCAGCGTCCGTCGAGAGCGTGCCGTTCCACTCGATCCGGATCGTGGTCGAGTTGAGGATCCGGCAGGTCGCCCCTCGGTGCTCCAGGGTGAGATCGGGCTCCGGGAGCGCCGGGATCCGGGACTCCCGGATGGAGCAGTGAAGCTGCGCCGCTCCGGTCTTGATCGGGCTGGCGAGGGTCACGTCCTTCGGGCTCGTGTCCCCGACGGTGACGGTGGTAACCCCTCGCTGCGCGAGCGCGTAGTCGGACATTTTCCTTCCCCCTGGAAGCCGTTACATGACCCAAGCTCTGACTCGACCTGGAGGCGTCTGCTCGAACCCTGAGTCGCCCGTCATGAAGTCCGGACTCCCGCCGTATAGGCCGGACCCGTCCGTGTACCCAAGGACCCCGTTGATCTCCTCGTCCAGCAAGTTCACCAAGATGCACCGTCCGCCCATGAAGATGGCCTGGTCCGGCTCCATGTAGTACTCCTCGGAGTACCCGAGGAAATCGTCGATCCAGACCGGAGGGAACGCCGACGGCGGCGGTGGGAGGATCGTCGCCGCGTCGTCCGTGATGACCACCTCGGTTTCGTCGAACCCGACGATCGTGGTGCCCTGCGGGTTGTCGATCACGATCTTGAAGGACCTGTCGCCCTGGTCCCCCGGCCTCCCGAGGATCGTCACCGTAATGGATTGCGGGCCCAGGCCGTCCGGGAACGTCAGGGTCCCGGTGGCCTCGAGGTAGTCGACCCCCTCGACCGCATTGATGTCCTCGGTGTGGTAGTCGACGGTGACCTCCCCCTTGAAGCCGCCGACGCGGTCGACCCAGACGGTCACCGTGTTCGGGTCCGTGTCGATGTCCTCGACCTCCACCAGGTCGGACACCAGGTTCAGCGTCCCGGGGCCCGGGTCGCGAAGGATGGTAATCGTGGCCTCGTCGAAGGCGGGATCCACTTCGATGCCCCCGCCCACCGGGCTGGCGAGCCGGACCTTGAACTGGCTGCTGACGAACGAGTCTAGGCGGTAGATGCCGCGCAGCTTGATGTACTTCACGCCGGCTTCCCCGTCGGCCCAGCTGACGGTGCCGAACGCCGCCTCGTAGTCCACCGAGGCGATCGCCGTGTCGTCTTCCGTCGTGTACTGGACCGACACGGCCCCGTGTGATCCTCCGGACCTCACGATCGGGATCAAGATCCTCGGGACGCGCTCATACATGGAGAACTGGGTCCCCCCAAGCCTCAAGATCCCGGCGGTGTTGTATTCCACCCAGGCCGTGTCCCCGCCCAGGGACGTCTGCTCCACTTCAGAGCCCGGCTGGCCCGTCGAGCTGTTCCACCAGAGGATCCGGGTGACCCACCGGTGCCCCTGGTAGAAGTAGAAGTGGTTTAGGTGCGACATTAACCCGCCCTCACCGCCAGCCGAACGTTCCCCGCGGCCGACGCAGTGTCCAACCCCAGTACCTCGAACTCTCCCGTGACCCCGTCCGCGATGGGTGCGTCCACGATGTCCCCGGGAGCGTTGTCTGCGTCTACCCACACAGCCTGAAAAAGGCTGCCGGCAAACCTCTCCGGAGTAGTATTTGGGTTCATGACGATGGGGATGCCGGTAGTCAGCTCCATCGCGTTCGCGGTCTTGTAGCTGTTTGCATTCGCAGCTCGAAGCCAAAGGGCTCTGCCAAATCCCGCCACTCCGCCTGTGTCAAAGAAAGACCAAAATTCCGGAAGAGGGCTGTTTCCGTCCAAGTTGCCGCTGCCGTCGCGAGTGGTCATCCCGACCACGTACCGCTGGTGGGCGTTCAGGACCTCGGGGCGCGGGTCCAGCATGGACGCGCGCGCGACTTCGTAGGCCCCGGCACCGTCGTCCACTTCGACGTAAACGTGGTGCGGGCCGCACCAGATTCTGAAGTTCGCGGTCGCCGCGATGTCGATCGACCCGTCGCGGATGGTCAGGCCGTTCTGGTCCTTGACGTCGAACAGCATCCGCGTCGCGCTGTCGCGGGCGACGACGATCTTCATCTGACGGCCGGCCAAGTCCGCGGGGCTGGTGAAGGTCCCGGCTGGCGCCTCTGTCCAGCGGTCCTCGACGTCGAGCTGCGCGGTCAGCGCGTCGTCGAGCTCATCGAGGATGTCCTGGACGTCCGTGATCCCGGTCCCAGAGGTCCGGAAGAATCCCGTCGCCATGAAGCTGATGACACCCATTTATGCCTTCCTCACCATGAACTTGAAGTCGGTGTTGGCCCCGACCCCGGACGGCAAGGCCAGGACTCGGAACACCCCGGTCGTGGCCTCGTCCACCGGGACGACCTTTTCGATGCCCGCCGCCAGGTCGCGGTGGCAGGCCAGGGTCTGGCGCAGTCTGCCGCGCAGCATGAATTCGCCGGGGTTGACCTCTCCGAACACGAACACGGGAAGCATCCGGTACGCGCCCGCTACCGACCGAAAAGCGGTGGTCAGGTTGTTCCCGAAAACCGCCAGGCCTTGTACGTATTCGAAGACCCGCGGCGGGCCGTCGGAGTTCAGGCTCTGCACGGACTTGGTGTCGTACTGGGCGTCATCGGCCCCGGTGGCGTCGAGCTTCGCGTTCCCCACCACGTATTCGTCGTGCACGTCCTGCGGCAGCGGGGCCAGGTCGAGCACCGCGGCCCAGAACCCATGCCCGTTGGTCGAGCAGTCGACGAACAGGTGGAACTGCCCGACGTAGATGTCGACGACGGACGGGTTGGCGATGTCCATCCGGCGGGTGAAGGCGCGGGCCTGCGGGTCCGTGGTCAGGATCTCCAGGGTGTCCGCGTCGATGCGGGTCATCTTGACCTTCACGAATCGGCCGTCGGCGTCGACGGGGCTCTTGTACTCGTCGGATCCCAGGTCGGTCCACGCCGGGGAGAGCGCGAGGACCTCCAGGTCGACGGCGTCCATGATGTCCTGCACGTCGTCGACCCCGGTGATCTGCAGGTACCGGAAGTTCCCCTGTAGGTAACTCGGAATAGACATTAGCCGCTCCTTGCTCCGACGTAGAGAGTCTCTCCCGGCTCCACCGACCCGACCTGCGTCACTTCGATGCGAAGGATGTCCCCCTCCAGGATGTCCACGTCGATGACCACGGTACCGATAGTTTCGCCGACTCCGATGACCAGCGTCCCGACGGTGATGTCGTCGACTTTCAGATCCACCTCGATGTCCTGCCCGGTCGGCGCGGTGCGAACGGTACCGATGATCTCGACCAGGGTCATGTCGTCCGACGCGGGGATTGCCGCGAAGTTCGCGTTCTGCCCCGTCGACAGCGTCCCCGACAGCGACCAGGAAAACTCGGTCGTCCCCACGCCGGCCCCGCCGACTGCCCCGAGCTTGACCCAGCGCCCCGGGCTTCCGCCGGAAATGTCGTCCGGCTTGATGATCTCGTCGCCGTCGTCCGCGTCGGTCGACGCCGGGTCGAAGTAGTACTCCGTCTTGGTCGACCAGAGGAAGGCGGTCTGCTTCGCGCGGTGCTTCGTGAAGGCGCGGAGGGACGCAATGTCGTCGCGAATCCTGTTGAGCCTGAATTGCGCCATTTCCTTACCCTCTCTCAGCCGTTAGAATGGGCCAAACCGGGAAGCGTCGGGAGTCATGACCCGCCGCAGCGGTCCCCGGCCGTCGGGCTGCCCCTCCAGGGCCCCGCGGCCGGGGGCCCGGCCCGGGACTGGAGGGGCTTTGAGAATCCTCGCAGCGATTCCATGCTTGGACGTTACGGTCGACCCAGACACCGGCGCTTTCACGATCATCGGGGCGGGGCTCAACACGCTCGTCGTGTCCAGCGTTCCGGTGGCCATTCCGATGGCCATGTACACGCACTTTCGGCGCGATCCCATCGACGTTCCCGGGAAGCGAACGGCTTACCTCGTCGTTCACGCGATGGACCGACCGATGACGCCCAAGGAATTCGACGTCGAAACCTCCGAGCGAGAGGACTACTGCGAGCGCCGCATACGCTTTAATCTCCACGTCAATGCTCCCGGTAATTTCAGGATCGACGTTTCCGTCTCCGGCCACCCGGAGGCGACTTCGTCCTGGCCTTTCTCGGTATCGGTCGGAGAAGGCCGAGATCGACCCATTGCGAATCTTCAGAGACCCCCTTCCACTTGACCCACACCTTCGGTCTCATACGGTCGGGACCGTCCCGGCCCACCCCAGCGACGCCGCCCCGGGGGCGCTCCTGCCCGTCTTCCTGTCGATCGACACGACCGCCCGCAAGATCCCCTCGAGGAGCTGGCGCGCGGGCTCGAAGGCCCGCGAGATGTTCTCGCCGACGGCCGCGATCGCGACGTTGCTCGGGCCGGCCACGATCCCGCGGACGCTTTGCGATGACTCCACCTGGCTCCGGATCGCGGCGAAGCTGTCGGACCCTCCGCCGTGCCGGCGGGCGTAGATCGCGCCGGCGATCCCGGCGACGGCGGTGAAGAGCTGGCCCAGTCCCTGGGCGGCCGTGCCGAAGACGGAGACAAAAGCGTCCGTCATGCCTGCCTGGAATTGCCGGACCGACTGGTCGATGAAGTTGGAGAAGAGGTTCTCGCCGACGTCGGCCAGGATCTCCATCGCCTTCTTGCCTTCCATGATCCCCCGGAAGACTGCATGGCCGATGGCCGCCCCAAAAGGCTCTGCCACGTTCTGCCCAAATTGATCGCGCTGATCTGCCTGGAATTGTTGATCTAGTTCACGATCTCGATCTTCTATCGCTCGCCGGAAGTCCAGGAGCTCCTTATCCCTGAGAATCCGCGCCTCAGCCTCCCGGCCTGCCCGGGTGCTTTCAAATTCCCTATCGGCCTCGATGATGGTATCAAGGGATTCCATAGCCTTTTGGGTGGAGCGGACAGATTCGAGAGCTTCTTGGAGCTCGCGGATCCGCTTCTCCGCAGCCTCTGCCTCTGCTCGGGAGGCAGCAAGCCCTTCGCGAAGTGCGGGCAGCTTCGTGACGGCAGCCTTGGCAATCTGATCTAATTCCTGCTCGATCTTATCGAGATTGCGAAGTGTGACTTCCGGATCCGCGCCAGCGACCCTCGCCTGCGCAAGAACCGCCTGAAGTTTCTGCCGCTCCTCCAGGAGTTTTTTCGTCCGCTCAATCCGATCCAGCTCCAGCCTGTCAAGCTCGATTTGGCGAAGCCTCAGCTGCGTATTGATCACCTCTGCTGCGGCTTCGGCTTCCTTCAGGCGACGCTGAACGTTTTCCTCACCGGTGGATCCGATAGCTGCAACGTCTCCCCCCGCCAGCCCC
>JBOGJF010000302.1:0-4089 GCA_050747785.1 Vicinamibacteria bacterium | reverse complement strand
AGTCAGACGCCCGTCGCGAGTCGAGTTACTTGCTTTTTCTCAGGAACGTCGGGACGTCGAGATCCTCTCCTTCGTCTTCGTCAACGGGCCCGAAATCGAGATCGGCGTTCAGACCCGTCTCGCCGCTGTTGCCGGCCCCCCCACGATAAAAGCCCGAGCCTCCGGAGGTACCCTCGCGAATCGCCTGGTAGTTCTGCAGGTCGACCGGTGTGGTCGCCCTTTGCTGGCGGTTGGGCTTCTCACTCCTGGGAAAGCCGGTGGCGATGACCGTGATCTTGAGCTTGCCATCCATCTTCGGATTCACCACTGCACCGAAAATGATGATCGCTTCATCATCGGCCTCCTGATGGATAATGGACGACGCCTCGTTGACTTCGGTAAGCGTCATGTCCTCGCCGCCGGTAATATTGATGATGACCCCCTTGGCCCCGTGGATCGAGGTGTCTTCGAGGAGGGGGCTGGAGATGGCCTTCTGCGCCGACTCCACCGCGCGGTTCTCTCCGCTTGCGACCCCAGTCCCCATGACCGCGTCTCCCATCCCGCGCATGATCGTCTTCACGTCGGCGAAATCCAGGTTGATGAGCCCGGGTACCGTAATGAGATCGGCAATGCCTTGAACTGCCTGCCGCAAAACATCGTCCGCCACGCTGAAAGCTTCCGGAAGCGGCGTGTCACGCTCGACCGTCGCGAGTAGACGGTCATTGGGAATGCAGATCAGAGTGTCCACACACTCCCGAAGCTCCCGGATCCCGAGGTCCGCCTGCGCCATGCGACGCTTGCCTTCGAAAGTGAACGGCTTGGTGACCACCGCTACGGTCAGGGCCCCCAACTCACTGGCCAGGGACGCGACGATCGGGGCACCTCCCGTTCCGGTGCCACCACCCAGCCCCGCGGTGATGAAGACCATATCCGCCCCCTCAAGCACTTCGAGAATCTTCTCCGTATCCTCGAGCGCGGCCTGTCGGCCAATCTCCGGCTGCGCTCCGCAGCCGAGTCCCTTGGTGAGCTTCTCCCCGAACTGAATCTTTTGCGTGGCGTGGTTTCCTCTGAGCGCCTGCGCATCGGTATTGGCCGAGATGAACTCGATGCCTACGATGCGGGAAGCGATCATCCGGTTCACCGCGTTGCCTCCTCCCCCGCCCACTCCGATCACTTTGATCTTGGCCCCGGTGACGGGCTCATCTGATGCGAATGCGTTCGGCGAACCGCTCGTCATGTCGTCGTCCTCAAAACGGATCATGCACCTACCCCCTGTCTAATCCTGTTCAGCCTGTCATCTCGTTCGGTTTGTTAGAACCTTTCGATTCACGTTCCTTCATGCCCACGCGTGAAGCCATTCCCGTACTCGGGCGGCCACGCGCCCCAGGGGCGTGCCCACCAGATCACGTGGCAAGAGACGGTTCGATCGACTTCGCAGCCCGTAGAGCACGAGCCCCACGCCCGTCGCGTAGGAGGGAGTGGCCACGACATCGACCAACCCCCCGATTCCGGTGGGGACGCCACGACGGATGGGCATGTCGAAGACTCGTTCCGCCACCTCGGGTAGCCCTTCCAAGGACGCGCTGCCTCCCGTGATCACGACACCCGAATTCAATACCTTCTCGTAGCCCGCCCTCCGTATCTCCTGAAAGATCAAATGACAAATCTCTTCGGCCCGGGGTTGAATGATATCGGCCAAGATCTGCCGTGAGAGGATGCGGGGTTTACGCCCACCCACGCTCGGCACCTCGATGGTGTCTTCCTCCGAGACCATCGTGGCCAGAGCGCATCCATACTTCTTCTTGATCTTTTCCGCCTCTAGGATAGGAGTCCTCAGCCCGACTGCCACGTCGTTCGTGAAGTGATCGCCCCCCGTCGGAAGGACCGCGGTGTGCCAGATCGTTCCCTTGTCGAATATGGCGAGGTCGGTCGTCCCTCCACCGATGTCGACCAGGGCGACACCTAGCTCTCGTTCGTCCTCGGTGAGGCAGGCGTCCGCTGCTGCGAGCTGCTCCAAGACCGTTTCGAGAACCTCCATCCCCGCCCGATTGACGCAGGTCACGATGTTTTGCGTGGCAGTCGTGCTGGCGGTAATGATGTGAACGTTGGCCTCGAGACGGCTGCCCGTCATGCCGGTCGGATCGAAGATGCCGTCGTGCCCGTCCACCACGAACTCTTGGGGCAGAACGTGAACGATCTCCCGATCGGCCGGCAGGGGAATCGCCTTGGCCGCGTCGATGGCGCGGTAGACGTCTTCCCTGCCGATTTCGCGGTTCTTGCTCGTGATCGCCACCACCGCACGACTGTTGAATCCCTTGATGTGACCTCCCGCCAACCCTACGTAGGCGGACTCGATCTCGACGCCGGCCATGAGCTCCGCTTCCTCCACCACCCTTTTGATGGACTCGACGGTCTGCTCGAGATTGATCACCATGCCCTTACGCAAGCCCTTCGACTCGGTCGAGCCGATGCCGATGATCTCGAGCCGGCCCTCTTCGGTCACCTCGCTCACTATGGCGGTCACTTTGGTCGTGCCGATGTCGATCCCAACGATGTATCTTTCCTTCTTGGTCAGGATGCTCACCTCCCCTCAGCTGCAACCGGCGCTTCCTGGAGCTCCGGAAGGCCGTCCTCGAGCGGCTCGGGCGGTCCGAGCTGCAGGTAGACGCGTCCTCGGAAGCGCAAGTCCACAGCGTCAACGGACGGAAAAAGGGTTCGAATCTCCTCACTCAGTGGAACGAGCTCGGCCAAACGGGTCGTGAAATCGACTTCCTCCACGATGAAGGTCAACGGTGGTCGACGCAGCAAGATTCGGATCGAGTCCCCGCCCGAGGAGAGGTCAATCTCCGACACGGCCTCTTCCAGGCGGCGGTCGGAGGCCAGCGCGGAAAGCACATGGCCCGCGACCTGACGGCGGCTGGGAACGACCTGCCCTCGCTCGTCGACGAGACCCCTGACCAAGGGTAGCGTGAGCTCTCGGTATCTGGGCCCCATCTCATCCAGCAAGACCCCGTCGCCGTCGATGAGATAAAGCTTGTTCATGACCGCGATACCCAGCGGGACGCGCTCTACGACTTTGAGCGTGAGCGTCGCGGGCAGCACTCGCGCGAGCTCGACGTCCCTCACCCAAGTGGAGAGAAGCATTTGCTGCTTGAGTGTTTCGAGCTCCAGCGACAGGATGTTGGAGCCGGGGTGAAGTCCCAAAGTCTCCAATATCTCTCCCTCTGCCAATCGTTCGTTTCCTTCCACGATAATCCGGCTCACCGCAAGCTCGGGTGCTCTGCCCGCCGCCGACGCGGTCCAGAACCCCGCGGCGACGAGCGTCGCGAGTCCGGTCACGGCTCCGATCCAACGCAACGCCACCAAGAGCGCTCTTCGAGACGCGCGCCGGGGTCGGACACGCCTTCTCAGAAAGCGCTCGGACGGAGAGGCTTCCCGAGAAGATCGTCCCGTTACGCCCACTGCCTTACCTCTTCCACCAGCTCGATCGACGTTTCGCGGAGCACCTTCTCCTTGATCTGCTCGACCAAGGTCAACACATCCAGTGTCGTCGCCTTGCCGTCGTGAACGATGAAGTTCGCGTGGACTTCCGAGACCCGAGCTCCTCCGACGCGAAAGCCCTTCATCCCCAGACTCTCGATCAATCTTCCCGCTGAATCACCGATCGGATTCTTGAAGATACACCCGGCGCTCTTCACGCCAACCGGCTGGCTGGTTCTGCGAACCGTCATCTGCTTGTCCATGTCCGCGCGAATGGCCCGCGGATCGTCTTCGGCGAGCTTCATGCGGCACGCCGCCACCACGAAATCGTCGCCGAGCGAGGACGTTCGATAGCGGAAATCGATCTTTCCGCGCGGCAGCAGAAGCTTTTCCCCTAACGGTGAAACCACGGTGACGTCCTCCACCCAGTTTCCAACCGAAAAGTCGAACGCTCCCGCGTTCATCGCCAGCACACCGCCCATCGATCCCGGTATGCCCACCCCCCCTTCCAAGCCACGCAGGCCCCGTGAGACCGCGGCTCGCACCAGCCCGGGAAAATGCGCGCCGGCTTCCGCCTCGACCTCCCCGCTGTTGCCGAACCGGACGATCTTCAGCGCGCCGGTATGGAGG
>JBOGJF010000301.1:0-2556 GCA_050747785.1 Vicinamibacteria bacterium | reverse complement strand
GGCGCGAACCATGCGGGTATCGTTTATGCTCCGCAACAGACTCCTGTTGGCAAGATTATCTATGGAGTCATGTTGATCGTGGAAGTGTTGGATGCGGACGAGATGATGGACCACATTGAGTTTCTGTGAATCTCCAGTATAGTTTCGTACTTGTTCTGTCGGGTGTTTCCGAGCCAGATGAGTGGCTCGAGAACGCGCTTTTCGAAGCCGGTTGCGATGACGGCACTCTGGCGTTCCGGGACGGCGTGGGTACCTCGATTTCGATCGACGGGCGCCGAGTCTGTACGCCGCGATTCGTTCAGCTATCCGAGATGTGAAGCGTGCGGTTCCTCAGCTCACCATCGTCGCCGTCGAGACCGACGATTCGTCGTGACTTGTGCAGTACCTGTGCGAGACTATCGAGCCCCGATGGGGATTGTTGGTTGCATCTTCGAGCTCGCTGCCCGTAACAGCTCTGCTTTCAGAGCAGGTGAGGTCCGCGGAGCCGTATAGTCCTGGCCGTTCCTACTACTTAAAATCCCCTGAGGCAACCCCTCGTGCGGGTTCCAGCCTTCGCTCGCGGCAATTACTCTTAGCTTCGGCTTGGCAGGCGAGTCCCGCCCCCGGCACCAGGTAGCCGCTGGTCCTCTTCCAAGAACCTTGGCTCCTACCATTTCGTCGCAACCGCCCGGTTCGCGTCCCACACTGGGGCGGACGCCTGCCGTGTTGGCTCGTCGGTTTGAGAAACTTGAAAAATAGCTATAATTCGAGCTATCCTTAAACATGGCTAGGCAGGAGCCTCGCTTTTCACCGGACGCGCTCCGCCAGCTCAAGGGATTGCGGGCCTCTGACCAGAGCATTGTTCTTGACGGGATCAAGAAACACTTGGTCGGTGGAGATCCCCTCGCGGTGACTCGAAACAAATTTCGGCTGCGGCGCATGTCTAAGTGGGCCGACTACGAGCTCCGGGTAGGAGACTGGCGGGTCTTCTATCGGGTGGATGACGCCAAATTGGTAACCATCATGTTGGTGGGCCGCGAGAAGGGCAATGTGCTCAGAGTGGATGACGAGGAGTTTGAGTTATGAAGATTGCACCGCTTTACGAGGTGAAGAATAGGTTAAGCGAGTACGTGAAGGAGACCACATCCGGCCCGGTGGTCATTACGAAAAACGGGAAGCCGTGTGCGGCACTCGTTCATCTTGAAGAGGATCAGGACATGGAGTCATTCCTTTTGTCACACAATCCTAGGTTTCTGACGCTTCTTGATGGTGCAGCGGAAAAGGCTCGAATGCAAGGCACGACGCCTCTGTCTGTTCTCACCAAGGAGCTGAAGGCTCGACGAAGGCGCGTCGCTAAGCGAAAGAAGCCGCGGGGATAACCAGCGTAACGTCTTCTGGGGAAGCTCTGCGCGGGTTTCAGCTTCCGCTCGCAGCAATGATCGGCTTCGGCTCGGCACCAGCCTTCGCTCGTGCCACGCGAGGTCATCGAGAGGGAAGGCCTGGAATAATGCCAGAGAGAACTGTATGGCAACTGATTCGGTTTATTGAATTCAGGGTCCGTGGCCGGGTCGTTTGGCCATCATTCCCCGACGCCGAGGTGGAGACTGGTTGGAGCAGGACCTGAATTCGTGGGTGAGCGCCGGACTGAATGTTATTGTCGCGCTCCTGACGCCAGATGAGGCCGATGAGCTGTTAGAATCCCCCGAGGTGACCCCTCGTGCAGGTTCCAGCCTTCGCTCGCGGCAATTACTCTTAGCTTCGGCTTGGCAGGCGAGTCTCGCCCCCGGCACCAGGTAATTGTGCTGTGCGCTCATCTTGGTGTCGGCGGTCTCTGCGGTTTTCATTATCCCTCCAGCACTGAGGTCCCGGTGTGATTTTCTCGGGAAGATGGTTGCTGACGCCCCGAACAGCAGCCACCCGCTGACCTGTCGGCGCTGCGCGGCCCAGATGAAGATCCTTATCTTCTTCTTGGCCCGCTTCATCCTTGTTGGTGTCCTGCTATAGAATTGCCTATCTGTAATCCGATGAAGAAGCCTCTGAAGTGGCTCGGAATTGCGTTCGCTGCCGTCGTGGCACTGGTCGCGGCGGCAGCGGCCTACATCGCGGTCGCCCCGATTCCCAGCTACCCGGTCGTCAAGGTGGACTTTCCGGTCGAGATCACTCCCGAGCGGGTGGCCCGCGGCAAGCGCACCGTGCAGATGCTCTGCGCTGGGTGCCACATGGACTCGGCAACGGGTGGCCTCACCGGCAAGCAAATGCTCGATCTGCCGACGCAGTTCGGGGAAGCCTGGTCGCGGAACATTACCGCCCACCCCGTCAACGGGATCGGTTCCTGGACGAACGGGGAGCTTGCTCATCTGATGCGGACCGGTATTGCGCGGGACGGCCGCTACACGCCGCCGTGGATGGTGAAGCTTCCGAACCTTTCCGACGAGGACCTGTGCGACGTCATCGCGTTCTTGCGCTCGGACGATCCGCTCATCGGGCCCCGCGACGTGGCCAACCAAGAATCCAAGCCGAGCTTTCTCACCAAGCTGCTGTCCAGGGTGGTCTTTGGACCGTTCCCCTATCCTGAAT
>JBOGJF010000300.1:0-5401 GCA_050747785.1 Vicinamibacteria bacterium | reverse complement strand
CGTTGGACTCGGTGTGGATACCCGTCAAACCGCCTTCGTCGTCCGCCACCACCCACAAAGGCAGCGCCTCCGTTCCCACCGGGACCATCAACGAGACGTCTTCGAAGGACCGGGCGGCGATGCTCCCCGTCAGCGCCGTACCCAGTAAGATGCCTCCCGAAGCCGGATCCCCGTTATAGAAAGACACCGGAACCTCGGGCCCGACGGCGTTGCCTCCACCGTTTCCAATCCGGACGGTCAGAACGACCTCGCTTCCCACCGTTTCCTTCCTCACGAAAGACGCCGTCAGATCGGGAAGGGCGTAGACGCAGCCCTCGATCAACACGTTCTGACGGTAGTTGTTGTAGATCTCCCAGTTGTTCGCCTCCCGGCGCGGGATCGTCCCGTCGTCCAGGATGTTCGTGATGTGGTAGGTGTACTGATTCCAGAGGCTCCGGGTCGGGACCCATCGCTCGGAAGGTGCGCGTTAGACGACGGCCCGAAGCATGGGCCGTGGATAGGACGCAGGCATATGCTTAGTGGGTGACCTCGGGAGGTGGCGGTGGTGGGTTCGAAACGGACTTAGACGCCTTGGAGGCGAACCCGCTTGTCTCCGAAACTCGCGACGATTTCGAGCTCTCCACCTAGCGCCTCAACGTAGCGGCGTAACGTATATACCAAGTGGTCCTCACGTCTTTCGGTTCGTGACAGCTCTGACTGCGCTACCTCCGCAAGCTTCGCCAGCTCCTCTTGCGTTTTTCCCAAGGACTCCCGCAGCGCCTTGAGATTCATTTCGAGGAGTTGGGCCTCTACCCAGCGCTGGTTAGCCTTGCGCTGCGCGGGTGTCAGCTTGGCATCCTTCAAATCCTTCCAACGATGGACACGCATTTTCTACTTCCTCCTCTCCTCTTCCTCAGCGAGGTATTGCTCCCAGATGGCCTCGGCCTTCGGGACAAATGTCTCGTAGAATCGATCGTCACCCGTCTTGTCTCCCGCGATCAGAAGCACGGCCTGTCGCCATGGGTCGAACGCGTAGAAAACCCGGATCGGACGTCCCCGAGACTGGACCCTAAGTTCCCGTAGCGGAAATCTACTCTCCTTGATTCCGCTGGAGTAGGGAAACCCAAGCGCTGTCCCTTCCGCCTCAAGCAGGTCCACCACCCGGGCCACGTCGACAGCGTCGTCATTGTCGAGAGCTTCCCACCACTCCTTGAACTCATCCGTCACGACGACCTCAACCACGTCCATAGCATACGCTCTACGTCATATTCTGTCAAACGCATACCGCGGACACGACGGGACCCCGCCTGGACCGGGATGCCATGCGATATTGGGCATGGGCTAGCCCATGAGCTGCTACGGACTGAGCTGTAGTTCCAGCGCACGGGCTACATCAGACAAGACCTGGCCCTGGCCCCGATGCACTTCTCGCTCCCTGCCTTCCGCAGGAAAGCCGCGGGCTGACGCGCGCGGCATACCGCGCGCGTTACCGCGCGGTGATTTCAGCTTTTTTTTATTCTGGCGAAGCCGCGGTCGAGGAGAACGTCGATCGCCCAGTCGGCGACAGCCGTCAGCACGAAGAGGAGGACAGTCATGACGAAAGAGGTGACTCCGCCTTGCATTTCGACTTGCATTCTACCCCAAAAAGACTCTGCCTATCTACGAATTCAATCGGACGTGGTCGCTGCCTGACCGAGGCCACTGCGTTTGGCTGCCAGAAGGACGACCCGCTGCCTAGCCAAGATCGGCCGGGCCGCGGGGCCAGTGCAACTTGTTCACTCTTCTGGTGGTACAATCAACCACTCCCAAATCTCATCGGTTGCCGGAGGTGGCTATGGACTGGCAAACTCTTCTGCAGAACGTGGTTCTCGTATTACTCGGCTTTTCCCTTGGTGAGGGAACGCGCTTCATCCGTGACAAACGTCAAGAAACAAGGGCCCGGAAGTTCATCACACAGGAGCTCGAAACGAACCGGGCCATGATTCCACAGCGTATCGACAATCTGAAGAAGATGCAGGGCGCTGCCAGAACGCAACAAATTCTGCCTGCTAATGGGGTCCACTTCATGACACTCGCCTATGAACAGGAGGCGGCCCGCGTTTTTCAACAGCTCACGCAACTGGAGCGGGACAATCTCCACTTCTTCTATCAGTATTTCAAGAGAACCGATGAGTTCATGGCCACCTACGCCGAACGAGTGCTAGACATGAAGCGAAGCGGGATCAACGACCCTTTTCCAGCACTTGTCGGTATCATTGGGGATTTCATTGCACAGCTGGAACGCGCTTCACAGATGATCGAGGAGTTTCTTCAGAAAAAGCCTCGAGACGTGCTTTACCGCAGAACGGCGAGTCCCGAGCCTGGCCACTACTTGTAGCTACATGATGCTTCAGGCTCCTCCCGACGCAATCAACTGGTACCAGAGTCCCCTCGGTGTCGGCGCTTTGCTTGCAATTATCACCGCGGCCCTTGCATTCGCCGCGACCAGGATCCATGATTCCATAAGGCGTCGGCACGAGAGCAGAGATAGACAAGCTCGAGAAGAGGACATGCGGCGACTTCGTCGCGAGGCCATGCTCATTTCCTTTTTTGGTGAGGTTCAGACAATGAGGAATTACATATGGTCGGCGGCACAACGGTGCCGCTGGTGTCTTGAGCTGAGCCAAGAACCGGAGATTCAATCTTTCCGAGTGCCCGATGACGTCTTTCGCGCGCATGCTGGCCCCTGGGTGAGCTTGGAGACAGCAGACTAGTGAGTCGGCTCCTCGAAGTCTACTCGATAGCTCGGAGTATCGGTGAAGACGCGCGTCAGCTAAAAGATATACGACATCGCAGAAAGGTGGAGGTTATCAGATTCCTTGGGAATCTCGCAGCTGGCCTCGGCGCGACTATCCACCTAGAGGCTTGGCTGCGGGAGCAAACCAAGCAGCACCGCGGGATATCGGATCGGGTAAACAGAAGAGAGTTTGAGGAATACTACAGAGAGCAACTCGCCACGCTCGACGGGCTCCAACGCGAGACGGAATCGTACCGGCAACGTGTTGGCTGCGACGATGCAATACGTCAGTGACGAAAGCTCGGCACCAGGCAGCGCTTCGGCGCCGTCGGCCGCTACGGCTCCATCTCCATCATCGAAAGACTTTGGAGAACTCTCAAAGACGCCTTGAGATTACGTTCCTTTAAGCCGCTAACCAAACGGGAGCTCCAATATCGACTCGAGCTCGGGCTTCACCACTACACCTAGCCTAAGACCGCACCAGGGGTTGGGCGGTGCCACTCCGGCTGAAATCCACTTCGGCCAACGCCCCGCCCATTTGGCTGCCGTCCATCCTCCTCGAGCACGGCCTCGCGAAGGTCCCGCCGATTCACACTTCGAGATCGTCTATCTCGATCCGGATCAGATGCTTCCAGTGCTGATCCGGAAAGCCGCCTAGCTTCACGGCCAAGCGTCGGCGAATCCTACGGTCGTCCTCCGCCCTGAACGTCAGCCACGGCGCCGACATCTCTCAAAACGGTGGATCCGGACCGCCTGTAGCCGCCGTTTGGACCGGAGAAACAACTCAGATCCGCCCCGCCAACTCCCATTGCACCGATACTCCCAGACCCCAGCATTTGGGTCGCTCTTCACAGCTACTAGGACCTGAAACCCGCCTCCACTGCAGTGTCGATTCCTATCTCGTCCATACTTTGCCCAACACTGTTATCAGACCAAGTACGGTTGGAAGTAGAAGTACACGATCACAAGGAGACCAGCCATAGTCAGACTGGCTCCCACAAGCCCGGACTTGCGGGAGTTGTTGCAAGTCGTCCATAAGAAAAACGAAAGAACAAGAAGGATCACGCTTGCCACATTGAGAAATGTCACGATCGAAAGACCTGGATACGGTATGGACATTCTCACGACTGGGACGGAGCAAATAGCAACCGCATACGAGGCAACCAAGGTTGCACTGGTAGCCCAACTTTGCCTGCGAATCCAATACGCCACGACCACGCCTACCAGCGCCACCGCAAAGGTTACCGCTGCCAAGCAGGACAGAGTCATTAGTGGAGTTAGATGCGCTTGCTGATGTGGGCTCCAACCAAGCGCGCCGCCAAGAACGGCAGCAAACCAAAACGGGAGCGGAGTTTCCCACACCAAAATCGTCGCAGTCCCCGCGCCGGCTAGCATGGCGGTGATTACCTGAACAGAGTGTAATAACAACGGGCGCGAACGCACGTCAGTCAACCTCTCCTCAGTTACCTAGTTTGCTTTGCAGGCAACCTCTTGCTCGAATCCACGAGAGATGTCCATAAAAGTGAGCTTCTCGGTCAGTTGCCTCGTTGTCATACGCGTTTGATCCGTCCCCGTCAATCAAGGCTTCAGCTGCTGGGCAGACGATATGAGCGAGCTCAAGGGAAGGCAGTTCACGGCCAAGCGCTTTCACAAAACCCTGCGACGGCTCGGCACCCGACAGCGCTTCGGCGCCGTCGGTAAGTACGGCTCCATTGCGATCATCGAAAGACTTTGGAGAACTCTCAAAGACGCCTTGAGGCTGCGTACTTTTAAGCCGCTAACCAAACGCGCGCTCGAACGCCGACTCGAGCTCGGGGTTCACCACTACACTTGCCTAAGACCGCACCAGGGATTGGGCGGTGCCACTCCGGAGGAAATCTACTTCGGTCGACAACCCGCCCATCTAGCCGCCCTCCATCCTCCTCGGGCACGACCTCGCGAAGGACCCACTGATTTACCGTTTGAGATCGCGTATCTCGATCCAGACCAGATGCTCCCGGTTCTGATCCGGAAAGCCGCTTAGCTTCCCAGTTGAGCCCCGACCGATCCTACGGTCGTCGTCTGCCCTGATCCTCACCCACGGCGCCGACGTCTCTCGAAACGGCGGATCGGGACCGCCTTTAACCACTGTTTGGATCGAAAAAACGACTCAGATCCGCCGCGCGAACTCCCATTGCGCCCATACTGATCGTATCAGTGCGCGCGCCGCTTGCGAACCAGAAACCACACGTATCGACCAAAAGCAAAGGGGATCAGAAAAGTTACAAACGAAGCCAGCGTGTAGTGAAACAGCGCCTCGAACACGGCCATTCCGATCCTGGTCCACTGATCCGACAGATACACCGCGTTGTTTATCACCGCATTTGCCGCCACGCCCAGGCAAACAACCACAGTTCCCACGCCCACTGTCCACTTGGTGCTGCGATAGTTGCTTACAACGCCAACGACCAGGCTGATGATCAGGTATGAGGCTAGGAACATCAGCGGAATTCCTTGTCCACAGAGACATCTCCCGAGCCTGCTAGTTCGGGCGAGAAGCCCTGCTCGTACTCATACACAAGCGCGTTGTTCTTGTAGATTTCGTAGGACGGGTAGCCATCGTGGACTCCGAGTATACGCCCCTTAGACTGCTTTGAGTCATAGATG
>JBOGJF010000299.1:0-6684 GCA_050747785.1 Vicinamibacteria bacterium | reverse complement strand
GGATAATCCAACGAGTTCACCAACTCGATGTAGGGTCTCCCCTACTCAGGTCTTCACACCTTGCTCGCGCCTGGTTGCACACAAACATTGGAGGTAAAGCGATGAAGGGAATTTGCGCTGTTGTGTTTCTCGCCATGTTGTTTGTGGCCGCTCATGTGGTCAATGGCCAGACCACTCCCGTGGAAGTGACCTGCGATGCGAAAGGGCCAGCCAAGGCGACGTGCAGCCAGCTCAAGAAGGTGATTACCCAAGACCCCACCTTTCGCCAATCGAAGAATGGAGAACGGTTTGAGGTCTGGGTTAGTGCGTTCATGGACGGCAGCAATGCCGTCGTGGCCACGTCGTTCAACGTGTTCTTCCCGGATGTGTCTCCCGTCTTCCCCTTCAACATATGGACGTCCTCGTGGATCGTTCACGCAAGTCGGTACGAAGACTTTGCGTTCTACTGCCTACAGGACCTCTATGCGGCAAGAGAGTTCTTTCTGGCCAACGCCCAGACTGCTAGTTCCGAAGCCGCCGCGCCTTTCCTCCACCGCCACCCGAACTTCGAGGCGTTAGACGTTGATGGCGTTCACTACCTCTTATCAGACCAAGAGGAATAGCATCCCGTAATTACAAGGTTCTTGGCTGGCCACTCTCATCGGCGCGCCTCGCACCGAAAGGGCGGGGCGCGTCTCCTACCCACTGGTGCGCAGGCAGCACCGCCGTCGTCAAAAGAGAAAGGAAACATTAGGATTGACTAAGTGAAATACCCTTGCTATTCTGTCTTTCAGTCTGACAAACGACGCCTATCTTCAACCCAAGACAACTTAACGAAGGCCCAGGGCGTTCCGGCGCACGTGCTGCACGCTGTTAAAGTACGTCCGCGTCTGGATGGGCTGGCCTGAGAGACCTCGAGGCACAATGACACAAAAGAGCAGATGGCGGACCATTCTTCTCTCTGTCACAGTTCTGACTTCCCTGCTTCTCTTAAGAACCGCAGGCGCCGAAACGCAGTCCGAAGCTCAGATTCAGCCTCAATCCATCACGCCTTCCGACGCAGCAACCTTAGGAGCCTACGACTATCGTCTCCTTGCGACAAATAAGACGTCGACGATGGAAAAAGAGTTGAACGAGGCGGGCGATGCCGGGTATCGGTTCTCTGCCGCCATGGGTGGTCAGACTGGCTTTGGCGGCTCGGAAGTCGTGATCATCATGAGAAAAGACTTGGATGCCGCGACTGGCTCCGCATTCGAGTACAAGCTTCTCGCCACGAGCAAGACCTCCACGATGCAGAAGGAGCTTCAAGAAGCTGCAGACGCGGGCTTTGAGTACCGCGGTCAGACTGTGTTTAGTTCCACGTTTGGCGGACAAGAAGTCGTCGTGATCGTGGAGCGAGAACGGGATGCGACCATAAAGGCCTACGAATATAGGCTCCTCGCCACGAACAAGACCTCGACCATGCAGAAAGAGCTTCTCGAGGTGGGAAACGAGGGCTTCGAGCTGGTTGGCGTTACTGTCTCCGGTACCGCGTTCGGGGGTTCGGAGGTCGTAAGTATTCTCCGAAGAACGAGGCTTCAATGATCCCGGCGCTTCTTATTGTGGCGCTTTGTGCTTCTCTCCCCGCAAGCCTGGCTAGCTCCAGCCATCGGGTGGAGCAGTCAGCAGTCGACGGGGCGCCCTTTCTGTCATGGACACGCGATCAGGCGATCGAAATCGGCAAGGGAACGCGAGAGGATGGCCGGGTCGGCGGATGGTTCGATGCGCGGGTCGTCCACACGGAGCATTCCTACAACTATAAGCTTCGTGCAACCTGGCTCACCGCCGATGTAATCCGAGCAACGGCGAGACTGCAGCAACTCGATCTCGGTCTCACGAACGATGAGACGATGGCACTCGTCGAGGAGGCAGAGATCGACGGTTCGACCATCATTATGGTCGAGATCGACCCGCGGGAAGGCTCCGGGGTTCTCCCACGGGACTGGGTCGCCATTCTTCGTCCCACGGCGGTAAGAGACGAGGTGACAACGGGTGCCAGAGGTGTCAGCAGACCCGAATTTCGTAGAGTCAAAGCACTGGCTGGCACCCATCGACGAGACTACTCCTACGATCTTTACTGGCTGGTCTTTCCACTCCTCGATGAGGGAGCCGAACCCCTGTTCCCTGCCGGAACGGACGAAGCCGAGCTCGTCGTGCGCATCGGCGGCAAGGAAGGCCGAGTTCGCTGGAAGCTTCCCCGATCGATCCGGGAGACAAGCGTGAGTGCGATGTCCGAACGCCGTTAGCGGTCCTTCCCGACCGAACGGCGCATCCGGGGATGCCGAGCGGACCGATATCTCCATCGAGGGCCAGCCTTATCAAGCAAACTTCGCGAGGTTGCTGTCGATGGCTTTTCGGTGCCCCATCTTCACGGGCGTGGCGTCAGTCTGGCTTCGTGTGGGAGGGGAAGAACATGATCCTTCTGGTCACGCTCGAGAAAGCCGCCCAGCCCAAGGAGCATCAGTACGAGGACCGGTTCTTGTCGGCGGGCACCTTCCAGTCGCAGAGTCAGAATCGGACGACGCAGCGTGGGAAGGTCGGTCAGGCCGTTCGGAATCACTTGAAGGACGGCATCCAGGTTCACCTATTCGCGCGACGAAGTGCGAAGAGCGGGGCAACAAACCGCGCCATTTTTCTATTGCGGGCCGCTAACGTTTGAAAGTTGGGAGGGAGAAAAGCCGATTACTGTGGTTTGGTCACTTCAGCAAGAGATCCCCAAGAAGACCTTGGAGCACCTGGCTGGTTCGGACGTGACTTCAAGTTGAGGCTCTAACCTGGGTTGACGCTGGGGTGATTGCAGTTGTCCCTTGATTAGTACCAGATAGCCATTGGGTGACGCCCCCCCACCTGGCTCCACCGGGGCCGCCAATTGATATCTTGGCACCGGCGCGTTAGTCTTGACGAGCAAGCATGAAGACGAAAGAAGTTGTAATCCAAAGGTCGAGTGACATCCTCGGGGGCACACCCGTCTTCAAAGGCACGCGAGTCCCGATTAAGACGCTCCTCGAGTACCTCGAGGCCGGGGATCGTCTGACTGACTTCCTCAATGACTTCCCCACCGTAAGGCGCGAACAGGCCTTGGAAGTACTCCGGCTAGCGGAAGAAGCACTTCTGAGCCACCCGAATGAAGCTGCTTCTGGATGAATCTATCCCTCGTCGGCTAAAGCACGAGCTTTCCCAGCACGAAGTAGCGACCGTTCCGGAGAGGGGCTGGGCTGGGAAGAAAAACGGCGAGCTTATTGAGCTCGCGGCCGGCTCGTTCGACATCTTCATCACCGTGGATCAGGGACTCGAGTATCAGCAGAACTTGGCGAATGTCGGGATCGCCGTGATCGTCCTTCGAGCCCGGACGAACCGCTTTGCTGATTTGAAACCGCTTGTGCCGAAGATACTCGAGGCACTGAAGAACACCAAGGCCGGGCATGTGATCCACGTTGAGGGTTGAGCACGAAGTCGCGGCTCTAGAGATGCCCTGCCCCACGCTTTTTCACGAACTGCTCTATTGATTCCGCGGCATCGAGCATGTCCTCGATGCGAAGGCGCCAATCTCTAGGCGGCACGGATCGCTTCTTTTAGTATTCGATCGCGAAGGTGCGGTTTGAGGGAGCTCGGCGTTGCCAGGTCCACGCTTCGCCCCAGAACCGCTTCGAGACACCGCTTGAGACGAACGAACTGAAAAAAGCCGACTGGGCGGGAGAACTCCACGAGCAGATCGACGTCGCTCTTTTCGCCAGCTTCTCCGCGAGCGATGGAGCCAAAAAGGGATAGAGATTTGACGCCGTACTCCTCCAGGAGATCCCGCTCAGAGGCGATCTTTTCCAGTATTTCGTTGCGTTCTGGCTTTCTCATGACTCACTTCCTAGGAAATTATGCCATGCCTGGCGGGTGAATTCACGCGGCACGCCTCACGCTGGGTGGCGAGCGGGCGGCCGATTCTCTTCCTTCCAGACCGATCGGCGCATCCGGAGATGCCGAGGGGTTGGACCGATATCTCTGTCGAGGGGGAGCCGTATCAGGCAAACTTCGCCAAGGTTGCCATCAATGTTCTCCGGAAGCCGGATAGTCCAGGAAACGAGCTGCCCGAGCTCATGAGACGCTGGTTCGAGCCCGATGCCGGGCTGCCGGGAACGAATTCGTACGTAGTCCTCGAAAAGGGTGCCGGAGGCTGGACGCTAAGGCCGCAGAGGCTACGCGATCAGGCTCTGCAGATTGGGGAGAGCTACTCCCGAGAGCGCATTCCGGCGCTCTTCGGTGCCCGACCTTCACCGGACTGGCAGCGGTCGGGCTTCGTCTGGGCGGGCAAAAACATGATACTGCTGGTCACTCTCGAGAAATCGGGCCAGCCGAAGGAACACCAGTACGAGGACCGTTTCCTCTCCCCGAACACGTTCCAGTGGCAAAGTCAGAATCGGACGACACAGCGTGGCAAGGTTGGTCAGGCCATTCGGAACCACGTGAAGGAAGTCATCGAAGTTCACCTATTCGCGCGACGAAGTGCGAAAAGCGGCCAACAAACCGCGCCATTTTTCTATTGCGGGCCGCTAACGTTCGAAAGTTGGGAGGGAGAAAAGCCGATTACTGTGGTTTGGTCACTTCAGCAAGACATCCCCAAGAAGACCTTGGAGCACCTGGCTGGTTCGGACCTGACTTCAGGATGAGGCTCGAAACTACGCTCATCTCGAGGCTCGGGAGTGCAGCTCTTCCTTGGACTAGCACCAGATAGCCATCGGATAGCCATTTGCGTCGCGTTCCGGTGGCGCTGGCAGAGATGCAGCCTCTCCCCTTGCTATTCGCGCCGCTGACCACGAGGCGGCAGCAGCATCGAGGACGTCGTCGGGCCCACCGAACGCGTCTGGGTGCGCTTGGGAAGTCCGCTTTCTCTCTGTGGAGGGAGGACGGGCACCCAGAAATTCGTCTCTGTTCTTCAAGGGGAGACCGTGAGACACGACCAGCTCTTCAAGAGGGTTTTGGAGAAGTTCCTCAGGGATTTCCTGGAGCTGTTCTTTCCTTCCGTCGCCGAACGGCTCGACTTCGGGACGTTGGCGTTTCTGGACAAAGAGCTCTTCGTTGATCTTCCCGAAGCCCCGACCCGGGAGGTGGACGTCGTCGCGCGGCTCGAGACTCATGAGGGGGAGCCCGAGTTCGTTCTGGTTCACGTGGAGGTCCAGTCGAGGCCCGAGAAGCATTTTGCAAGACGCATGTTCGAGTACTCGGTGTTGCTTTGGCTTCGTCACCGGGCGCCCATCTTCCCAGTGGTGCTCTATCTCCAGGGCGGGAGGGGTTTGCGGGACGAGGAGTACAAGGAGAGCCTCTTCGGACGGGAGCTCTTTCGGTTTCGCTACGCCAGCGTGGGGCTGGCGCATCTTTGGGCCGAGGAGTATGTTGAGACAGGGCCGTTCGGGGCGGCGCTCGCGATGCTGATGCGCAGGAAGCCCGTGGAGCCGGTCACACACGAAGCGGGTCTCATGCGGCGGGTGGGGGAGAGCGGGCTCGACGACTTTGGGAAGTTTCTGCTGCTCAACATCATCGAGACCTACTCCAGGCTCTCCGCCGACGAGCGGGCTCAACTCGAGCGCTTGATCTCGAGAAAGGAGTATCGAAAGGTGCTGGAAGTGAAGCAAACCTGGTCCGAGCGGATGCGTGAGGAGGGCCAGCGCGAGACCCTCTTGCGTCTGCTGACGGCGAAATTTGGGCCGCTCTCTCCTGAGGTGACAGCGAAGGTCAAGGCGGTCTCGTCTGTTGCAGAGCTGGATGCCTACCTCGAGCGCCTTCTCGCGGCGAAATCGCTGGAAGAGCTCGGGCTGTAAGGGCTGAGCTGCCGGCAAACGTCTCTGCTGGTCGATACCGTGACGTGTGAGTGCTTGCTACCAAATGTGACACTTAATTTGACGGAGCGGACCAAGGGTTGGTCCCCTACTACTTCGAAGAAGTAGACATTGCTCCAGTCGACCGACGCGCGCTGGAGACTCAAGGCTCATTCGGCTCGGCTTCGAGGACGTATGCGCACCATCCCCGGGCTCAACACCGTAGAGGCGTCCGCTAGTTGACCACTGTGTTCGGCGACGGCAGTGGAGACGATGGGAGCCTTAGCTTCAGCCGTCAGCCCGGCTAGCCGTGAAAGAACAACGCCCCTAGAAAATCGGCCAAGACGGAATACAAGCTCGCCGAAGTCCTTGTCCGCTGTCATGAGAAGCCCCCATGGTCCGTTGCTGCCTGGAGGACATCGTCATCGTCGATACCTGGCTCCATCTCCGCCACATACACGATCGCATGACCATCCTGGCGAAGGCGGTCTACGACTTGCCGGTCGACACTCTCGTCAA
Organism: Vicinamibacteria bacterium; assembly: GCA_050747785.1. Taxonomy (GTDB): domain Bacteria; phylum Acidobacteriota; class Vicinamibacteria; order Marinacidobacterales; family DATDRI01; genus CBDANW01. The sequence goes on along the minus strand of JBOGJF010000299.1, from coordinate 343 downwards.
CTAGGAATTTCATTACCCCGTCTACTTGACGGGATAAACGACGTCGGCTTTGAGGGAACGCGGCGCCAAAGCGAGGGCGGCCTGAACCCCTTCGCGAGTCAGGCGGGGGTGAGCCTCCAGCAGCTTCTCCATGGTTTCTCCGGCCGCCAACTTCTCGAGAATGAGCTCGACAGTGATGCGTGTTCCCGCAACCACCGGCTTGCCCATCATGACGGCGGGGTCAGATTGGATAAGCTCAGATACCATTGCTATCCCTTCCCTGACAATTCTAGCAGATCTTCTCGGGTGCATGCGACGCTAGCGATTCGGGACACGGCACAGCTTGCCCACTCCCCTACTTCCC
>JBOGJF010000298.1:0-6975 GCA_050747785.1 Vicinamibacteria bacterium | reverse complement strand
GTCTAAGGTTGGTCAACATCGCCGTCGCGTTCATGGTTAATGCTTATGGCACCATGTTTCCGGCAGGGCAGTGCGCCCTTTCTGGCAACGAGGATCTCAATCACACAGTGAAGGAATGGATGAGGCTGGGGGCAACGGCGTGAGGCGTCTAACGTGCGGATCGAGCGGACGTGGCCCTCTTCGTGAGCGATGGAGTTCAGATGACCGGCAACGCCTTCGTTGAGTCTCGTGCTTTCTCAAGGCTGGCCACGCCGCTCATCCCTGGTGTTAGGCCGACAACCCAACTGAGGAGCGCGGATGAACCCTCCAAGAAGACCACGGGACCTCGCCTTTGGCACTGGGCTCGCGTTGGCCGCGATGACCGGGCTGTCTTTCACACTGAACCACACCGCGGTGCCGGTCGTGCTGGATGTGCCGCTCGGGTCGCTGGTGAGCGCCACCGTGGCCGCTATAGCACTGCTCACCGGAGTCCTCCAGGACAGCAGGCGTCCAACCGGAGTCACGCGGGTGCGATTCGGGTTGGGAACGGCTGCCCTACTCGGCGTCCTGATCGTCGCGGGGTTGTCGGCTCAGGAGAGGTTACTGTCATATCGGTCTGAAGAAGCGTGGTTCAGCAACAACGGCGTTGATCTCGCAGGGACTCTGTATATGCCACGCTCCCGCGGTCCCCATCCTGCTGTCGTTTTCGTACATGGATCGGGGCCAGAAACGCGGAAAGAGTACGCGTTCTTCGCAAGGCTTTTTGCTCGCAACAACTTTGCCGGGCTTGCGTACGACAAGCGTGGTGTCGGCCAGTCAATGGGAAGGTTGTACGAGTCGGACTACGGTGACTACGCCGAGGATGCGCTGGCGGCAGTGCAGTATCTCAGGCGCTCGGATGATATCGACACCGGCTGCATCGGCCTGATCGGATTCAGCGAGGGTGAGTGGGTGGCCCCACTCGCGGCATCGCTGTCCGATGCCATCTCATTCCTTATTGTCATCGCGCCGAGCGGCGTTTCACCTGCCGCACAGGTGAACGAGGAAATTGCTATTCGCCTGCGCGCACGAGGATATTCGACGGCGGATGTGGCGAGTGCTCTTGCCCTCAACGAGCGGATATTCGAGTACCAGCGCACGGGGCAAGCGCCAGACGGGCTTGCAGAAGATTTGCGTGAGGCGTCGGGGAAGCCCTGGTTTCGAGACGCGCAGGATCTTCCGGAGGAGCTTTATCCTCCGGATGCTTACCGATGGTGGCGCTCGGTCATGGACTTCCAGCCCGGGCCGATCTGGGAGGAGGTGAAGATACCCGTGCTCCTGCTGAAGGGGGGAAAGGACCCGAACTCGACAGCGGAGCACGCGAAGCGGGAAATCGAAGCGGCGCTCAAGAGCGGTGGCAACTACAGCGTGGAGTTCGTTCTCTTCCCCGAAGGCGACCACTCCCTGCTTCGCTGGCCGTTGGGAGAGCGAGTCCCACCGCCCGTGTTCGCAAGCGGCTATTTGCAAACGATGATCCGGTGGGCTGGAGAGCAGCAATGTGCTCGTCGGGGAGCGGCCCAACGGTATGCAGCTCACGGCGCCTCGCGCCGGACCTGATGCCGAAGACGTTGGGCCGACGGAGCTCGGGAGCGAGGGGAGTTGCGTGAGCGCTGAGCCCAGTGGACCCGTCGGTCACCGACCGAGTCTTGCCGTTGCTGTGTGGGCTCGTTCCGGTTGCCTTCCATATAACCGAGGAATGGCCGCACTTTGCGGAATGGGCGGCGAAACACGCCTCCCCGACGTTCACCCATCAGAACTACGTGGCAATCCATGTCACCGGACTGGTCGTCTCTGTGTTGCTGGCGGCGCCCTGTCCTGGCGACAGAATCGGACGGTGGTCTTCCTCTATCTGACCTTCTTCTTCCTACCAAGCATGCTCTGGAACACCGTCTTCCATGTCGGCGCCACATTGGTCTTCGGCGCCTACTGTCCAGGCGTCGTCACGGCGGTCTTCCTCTATCCACCACTTGTCTGGCTCATGATGCGCAGTTCCTTGAGCGAAGGGCTCCTCACGCCACGGGCTGCGACGGCAGCGTTGGCGCTGGCGGGCGTGTTTCACTTCTGGGAGGTTGGCCACAACGTATTTCGGGTGTGGTGAGTGACAGACCATGCGGCTCAACAATGGGTTGCAGCGGACGAACCTCGCAGCGGCTCCCGTACTGCAAACTGAGGTGCCGCCGCTTGCCCGCGGCAGGGACGGACGGGCGCACGGGTTCCCAGACCGATCGCATGACTTGTCTCAGGGGCCCATTCTGGCTATAATCTAGCCAGAATGTACGAGATCGTCTTGGCGCCAGGGGCGGTCAAGGCGATGCGCGGTCTTCCGGCGTACGTCCGAAGTCGGGTACGAGATGCTCTCGAGCGCCACCTGCGGCACGAGCCGAGGAAGGTCAGCAAGAGTCGCATCAAGCGGCTCCGGGGTTTCAACCGGCCCCAATATCGATTGAGAGTTGACGAGATTCGGGTGTTCTATGACGTCACAGAAACAGCGGTCGAAGTCCTCGCTATCGTTAGCAAAGCCGAGGCGCAGGCGTGGCTCGAAGAAGAAGGGACGACCGAGCCGAGCAGTGGCGCTGGCCAAGGTTAAGGACGATCTCTCGAAGTATCTACGCCTTGCGGCACGTGAAGAGATCCTCATCACGCGGCACGGCCAGCCCGCTGGAGTGCTCATCGGATTCGAGTCAGAAGAGGACTGGCTCGACTACCGCCTCGAGCATCATCCGGAGTTTCTTCGTCGCATCGCCGAGGCACGAGCGGCGCTCCGGAAAGGTCGCGGCGTGCGACTCGAAGAACTTGAGGAATAGTGGGTCTAACTTCGAGCGAGCGGACGATCGGCGCCGGCATCTTAGTAAGGGAAAAGCAGCGGGTTGCCGCCGCTCGCCGCTCAACGGCCCTGTTTATGCATCCCCTTGGGGGAGCGACACGGGAAGCGACCGATGCCGGCAGCCGGGCCGGAGCCACTGAGTGGTGAGCCTGCCGTAGAATTGACCATCTCGGAGGGAACGACGTCCATGCCAAAGGCCGACTTAGTCCCCCGACGGCACGAAGGTCACTATCGATGGGTCTACGGAGGAGATCGCGAAGCTGCTCGCGACGTTCGCTCAACGCGGGAAGCCTGACTCTCCTCGTGCAGGGGCGTCGCGCCCGAACCGCGGGGGCAGCTCAGCCCCCAAGCCAGCCAAAAAGGGCGCCAGCGCCCACATCCTCGAGCTTCGGGACGAGGGGTTCTTCAAGACCAAACGAACGCTGGGCGATGTCCAGAAGAAGCTTGAGGAACGCGGTCAGATCTATGCCCAAACGAGCCTCTCACCCCTGATGATCGGGTTCGTTCGGAAGCGCGCGCTCCGTCGTATCAAGGACGGCAAACGATGGGCATACGTGAGTTGAGGAATGCCGACAAGTCTCCTGGAGACGTTCGCGACCCTGGACCTTTCGCTTCGGAACGCACTTGCCAACATCTCTTCACCTTTGCTCCTTGCCCTCGCCGCGCTCCAGGTGGCCCGCTCCCGCGCGAAGGTCGACGGCCTCACGAGTGAGCATGTTGTCGCCTGTCTCGAGGCCGCGGGGGGTCGCGGTAACGAAGAGATCCGTGGAGAGAGCGCTGGCTCGCGCAGGAAACCGAGTGGCTCGTGGTCGCAGCGCAGAGGGTGAGCCTTCCTATCGCTTGATGCTGAAGGGCGAGCGAGAAGTGTCCCCTCTTCTTGCCCTCGGCCCGCTCCAGGTCATCCGCTTTGATGGCTCAAAGCCAAGGTCCGCCCGCCTCCAGGTCGGCCAGCTGCTGGGAGGTCTGTCCGGTACCATCCGGATCTGTGATCCCTACTACGGACTGCGGACCCTCGACAGTCTGGAGTCCATCCCCGCCAGCGCTACTGTCCACTTCCTTTCTGGCCGCACCAACGAGGCTGGCACGAAGCTCTCGAATGCAATTCGCGACTTCAGGCGCGAGCGTCCCAAGGTTGACTTACGTGCTGCGGCGCAGCCCTCGGCCCTCCACGACGGTACGTTCTTTCCTCTTCCTCCCTGATTCTTGTTGGTCACGGTCTGAAGGACATCGGAGCTAAGGAGTCCTTTGCGGTCGTCCTGGATCGAAACCTCGCGCCCGATCTGCTGGATGAGACTGAGAACGCCTTCGACAGCAAATGGGCAAGCGCGACGCCGATCTAGAGGCCTTCGGGAGCGACGAGGATGCATCAACCGGTTGCAAGCGGACGGCACCGGCGCAAGCGATTGAGCGCCGCCGCTGATCCGCGGTGTTCGGCCAACGGGGCACCCGCTTTACGAATGCCGAGTTGGTGAGAATCCATGAGAGGACAGACCGACATCGTTCCGCATAGGTTTTCTCCGCCCCCGGAGACGGTTCGATGTTGTCTCCCGTGCGATAATCATCGGCCAGTACCGTTGCAACCGGCCTGATGTCTAGCCTGAGATGGGGCGACTTGCGCGGCGCCAGTTGTTGAATACGGTCGGGAGTCGATGCTCGCCCGCTGCGGAGCCTCTAGCCCGACAGCCCTAGCCGGTGGGGTTGCATGACCGCGCCGTGGATGGTTGCTCACGTCGAACCACAGCGAAAGAAATATGAAAAAAATACTTGACAGGTTCTGCGATGCCATTTCCAAAGGCGTTAGCTCGCTCCCGTAGATGCCTTTCTGAAATGCACAGACGCTCTCTCGCATCGTTTCTCTAAGATTAGACCATTTTCTTCATCCCCCCCAATTCGCTTTCGTCTAGCGGCGGCTGAAGCACAAAAAAATCGTCTTGATATATTTAAAGAATTAGGAGAGGGGGAAAGTCATGATCGAAACAATCAAGACGTACTTCGAGACACTCGAGGGTCTCTCGACCGAAGAGCTCGATCGTTCGATCGAGAAGCTGGTGCGGGCCGAGAAGCGAAACGTGGCACTTATGATCGCTCACATCGCGGAGATGTCGCGACGAAGGGGCCATGTCGAACGGGGGTACAAGAGCCTCTTCGATTACTGCACGAAACGCTTGAATCTGAGCGAAGGCTCGGTCGCCCGGCGGCTCCAGGTGGCCAATGTATCCCGACGATTCCCACAGATACTCGTCGCGTTGGCCGAGAACCGATTGAGTCTCACCGTGGCGGGTCTCCTTGCGCCCGTCCTCACCGAGGTCAACGTCGAAAGGCTTCTTTCCGACTGTGCGGAGATGTCCAGCCGTGAGGTCGAGGAATACATCGTCGCGCTCAGACCCAAGCCCGTCTTTACTCCCTCGATTCGAAAGACGCCTTCTCCGCCGGCCTCACCTCTGATGTTGCAGGTTGCATCCCCCGAGCCGTCCTTGCCGACACCGCGCCCAGTTCTCCGGATGTCGCCGAATATCCTCGAGCCGGCACGGCCGGAGACCTTCAACTTCCGATTCGCCGCCGACCGCGGATTCAAGGAAAAGTTCGAGCGCCTCGCGGAAGTTCTGGGGGTCGAGAATCCCCTCCTGCATATGGCGGAGATCATGGAAAAGGCCCTGGACATTGCCCTCGACAAGAAAGACGTGAAGAGAAAGCTCGCGCGGCGACTCGAACGGAAGCCGAGAAAGACCGACAATTCCAGACAAAGATCTCGCGCGCGCGAGATTTCTCGTTACATTCCTTCACGCGTTCGGGAGCGAATCCACGAGAGGGCGGGCTATCAATGTGAATACCGCGCCAAAGATGGAACCCGGTGCGGATCGCGGACGGGGCTCGAGATCGAACACCTGCGGCCCTTTGCTTTGTATCGCAGCCACGACGAGCAGCATCTCATGCTTTTCTGCCGAGCTCACAACCGTTTGAGCGCGGAGAAGGCGTTTGGTACCGCGTTCATCCAGGAGAAGATCGATGCCTCTCGGCGTAAGCCCCCGCCGAGTGAGATCTCGGCATCCCTCCCGCGATAAGGGCGTGTCCTCCGCCAGGTTCCGCACCCAGCTGCGACGCATCTACGGGCAACATCCGGAGCTATTTCGAGACCACCTTGAGGCCACCTAGCGTTGACTGGGAGTACTATTGTATCCTTCTCTCAGACAAGGAGGCTGCCATGCGAATCCTCATACATGCAAAGATCCCTCATGAGCCGTTCAATTCGTTGGTGCGAAAAGGAGGTGCCGGAACCAAGATCAAGAGCATTCTCGAGGAATTGAAGCCGGAAGCCGTCTACTTTACCGAGTACAATGGCCAACGAGGGTGCATTTTGATCGCGGACCTCAAAGATTCCTCCGAGGTTCCGAAGTATGCGGAGCCGTTCTTTCTCTCGTTCGACGCCGACGTGGAGTTCCATGTCGTGATGACGCCGGAGGAGCTAGGGCGCGCCGGACTGGAAGCTCTGGGCAAGAAGTGGGCCTAGGATCGGCATAGCATTACCAGAGACGACGATGGGCGTCAGCCCCCGGATGTGGCATGGTCTTTCTTCCGGAGGGACGGAGAACGTGGCTTCGGCTGTGGACGCTACCCCTTACCTGACGCGCCCGGTCCTGCTTTATTCCGGAGGTTGAAGGTTCTGTCGCTGGGCGGCGCGGGTCGTCGCCACGCTCGACCGCCGCGAAGAACTGGCCCTGCTTCCGCTTGACGATGAAGAGGCGGAACGCCTCCTCGCCTCGGTGCCGGACGAAAAGCGCGGCGAATGTTGGTGGCTCATACTCCGCGATAGGACGCCGGTCGCTGGGGACGGGGGCGGGGGCGTCTTGCTGCTTACTGAGGTTCGGCTTACTCGACCGCTCGGCCGCGTCCTTGGCGCGCTGCGACTGTCTCCGCTCGTCGACATGGGGGACAAACTCCTTGCTCGGTGTCGCAAGCGCCTTGGCCGATTCGTCCCCGAAGGTCCTGCGCCACGGCGGTATCCCTGATGGGTCCAGGATCCAAGGAGATTGAAGATGATCGCCCCACTCTCCTACGCAGATCTTGTGGGTTCCGAGGACCCACTGTCGCTCTTGGATTCGACTCCAAACCAAATCGCCGAGCTCGTCCGGGAT
>JBOGJF010000297.1:0-5316 GCA_050747785.1 Vicinamibacteria bacterium | reverse complement strand
GTCACTTCCTTGGTCATCAAGACTCGCCGATGCTCTGCGAACCCCCACTTGCGGTACAAGGCGATTGCTCCCGACTTGTCGTTTTCCACTTCGAGGTGGAGGGCGTTCACGCCTAGCCGGGAACACGCCGAGTCCACGACTTCGAGCGCTCGCCGGCCCAGGCCCCGACCTCGCCAGTCCGGAGTAACATACAGCTCGTCGAGGAAGGCGTCCCGGCCGCGGTACTCCAGACTGTAGCCAAGCGTCAACACGACGTATCCGACCAGAGTGGAATCAGCTTCGAAGACCCAGGCGCTTCCAAGGTTGGCGTCTGACAGGAGCGAGTGCCAACCCTCGCGAGCCATCGATTCGACGAACGCATACCGGTCTTCGGCGTAGTAGGTCGACTGGAGCGCCAGAAGGGCGGCAATGTCGCCCGGGGCAGCGGGGCGAAGTGTCGGTTCCTTCATCGATTCCTAATGACTCCGATCCAGGTTTCCCCTTGTCCAACCTACTACCGCCGCCGCAAAAGAGAGTTGTAGGCGCAGAAAAGTGAGCGCCTATATCCACAGCCGATCTGTTTGCAATCCCCGCTCAACCGGAGCTCATTGATTCGCTGAACGACACGCCGAACCGCCTATTCGTGCGACGCCTCTCGTTAACCATACTGTCCACGCTGACCGCGGCGCCGCCGTACGACATCGCGGCAATTTACGCCACTGTGGGTGAGACGGATCTGGCATTTGAATGGCTGGAGCGAGCGTACTCGGCGCGGAGCTTTGAGTTGGTGGGATTGAACGTTAATCCCGGCGTTGACAAGCTGCGTTCGTACCCGCGATTCGACGACCTTCTTAGGAAGGTCGGATTGGCTGCTTAAAGACTTTGCGGGTGCACCTCAGAGCGTAAGCAAGGGCGCGACCTATATCACTCGGGTCCTTCTGCCTTTACCAAGCGGTGCCGGAATTCATACTTTATGTTGTCGGTGTCCCTTCGCTTCAGCATCACCTATAATCGCCCTACCAGAATGACATTCACCCCGGGTACAAAGCTGGGCACCTACGAAATCGTTGCGCCTTTGGGCGCCGGCGGCATGGGCGAGGTGTATCGAGCGCGGGATTCGAAGCTGAAGCGTGAAGTCGCGATCAAATTATTGCCCGATGCATTCTCTCGCGATTCCGGACGCGTTGCACGGTTTCAGCGTGAGGCCGAGGTTCTGGCGTCGCTGAATCATCCGCATATCGGGGCAATCTACGATTTCTCGCATCTCGGAGAGTCACTGTTTCTCGTTCTGGAACTCGTGGAAGGGGAGACGCTGACGGATCGTCTAAAGATAAGGTGCGCTGCCTTTCGACCAAGCCCTGCGCACCGGCATCGAGATCGCCGATGCCCTCGACCGGGCGCATCGTCAAGGTGTGGTGCACCGGGATCTCAAGCCGGGGAACATCATGCTGACGAAGTCGGGAGCGAAGCTCCTGGACTTTGGCCTCGCCAAGCTGGCCGGACCTGAAGCGGGTTCCGTTGAGTCGGCTCTGCCCACGCAGCAGAAGTCCCTCACCGCGGAAGGCTCCCTCCTCGGCACGTTCCAGTACATGGCCCCCGAGCAGCTCGAAGGAAAAGAAGCCGATGCGCGCACCGACATCTTTGCTTTTGGAGCGGTGCTCTATGAAATGGTAACAGGGCGGAGGGCGTTCGAGGGGAAGAGTCAGGCGAGCTTGATCGGCGCGATCTTGAAGGATGATCCTCAGCCGATGTCGGAGCTGCAGAGCATGTCTCCTCCGGCGTTGGACCGTGTGGTCAAGAAGTGTCTTGCCAAAGAGCCGGAGGACCGCTGGCAAGGAGCCCATGACCTCATGGACGAGCTTAAGTGGATTGGGGAAGGGGGTAGGGCGGCAAGCCAAGCGGAAAGCTCTGTGGTCCGCCGAAGCATTCCAGGGAGACTCGTCGCCTTGCTCCTCGGGGCCGTCTTGGCGGGCGTGGCCGTCTGGAGCCTGATGCGGCCCGCGCCGCTTCCCGTCATGCGCTTTGCCATCAACCTGCCGACGAGCGATGAGTTTGTACCCGACTTGGGTGGGTTGGCGGTCTCACCCGACGGCCAGAAACTCGTGTACGTGGCCCGCCGCAGCGGCACCTCCCAGCTTTATGTGCGTCCCATCGACGAGTTCGAGGCCACGCCCCTCCCGGGCACTGAGGGGGCGCTGGGCCCCTTCTTCTCACCGGATGGCCAGTGGGTCGGTTTTTCGGCGGGCGGCAAGCTCAAGAAGGTCTCCCTTACCGGCGGGCCACCGTTCACCCTCTGCGATGTCGGTGTCTTTTTTGGAGCAAGCTGGGGACCCGATGACACCATCTTCTTTTCGCAGGGTTTTGCAGCGTCAGAGCTCTTACGCGTTTCCGCCGCCGGGGGCACACCAGAGGCGGTCACGACCCTCGATCCGGGAGAAGAAAGGCAAGGGCAACGCTGGCCCGAGATCCTGCCGGGAGGCAAGGCGGTGCTTTACACGGACTGGCCCGGTAATCTGGATGACGCCAGCATTGCGGTGCAGTCGCTCGAAACCGGTGAGCGGCGGATTCTGGGACAGGACGGCACCCACCCTCTCTACGTTCCCACGGGTCACATCGTCTTTCAACGAGCGAACTCGCTGCTGGCGATGCCCTTCGATCTGGAGCGGCTCGAGGTCGCCGGTTCCCCGGTTCCCGTCCTCGAGGATGTCGCGGTGGATTTCGGCGGCGCGGGACAATTCAGCCTTTCCAGGGACGGTTCTCTGCTCTTTTCCGGCACCTCATTACCCGGGAACAAGCTGGTCTGGGTCGACCGTCAAGGAGTGGAGCAACCTGTGACGGAAGCCATACGGGACTATTTTGACCCCCGCCACTCACCGGACGGCCAGCGCTTGGCCGTCACTATCTCTGACGCCAACGGCTTGACGTTTGGGTGCTCGAGCTGGGGCGCGGCACCTTGACCCGTCTGACTCTTGGACAAGGCACCAATTCAAGGCACCTCTGGTCTCCAGATGGTGAACGGGTCCTCTTCGCATCGAATCGAGTAGGCGGCACCTTCAATATTTTCTCCCAGCCCGCGGACGGAAGCGGCACTGCCGAGCAACTGACGACCGGGGCCCACCGCATACCAACCTCTGTCTCCTCGGATGGGAAGACGATCGTCTTCCGACAAAATAGTGACACCACGGGCTTCGACATCGGGATGGTGCGCCTGGAGGGAGAGCGGGAGCCGGAGATGCTCCTTCAGACACCCTTCGATGAGCACACCGGGATGCTCTCACCCGACGACCGCTGGCTGGCCTATGTCTCCAACGAGTCCGGTCGGGAAGAGATCTACCTGACGCCCTTCCCCGGCCCCGGCGGCAAGTGGCAGATATCGACCGAGGGGGGCACGGAGCCCCTGTGGTCGCGAGACGGCCGGGAGCTCTTCTACCGCAATGGCGACAAGATGATGGCGGTCGCCATCTCGACGGAGCCGGAGCTTGCGCCGGGGAGACCCACCTTGCTGTTCGAGGGGCGGTATCGATCAGGCGTGGCGGGTGGAAATCCTGTCACCAATTACGACGTGGCCCGGGACGGCCGGTTCGTGATGGTCCGCGCCGAAGAGGGCTCGGGACCCACGCAAATCAATGTGGTCCTCAATTGGTTCGAAGAATTGAAGCGCCTCGTGCCTACAGACCACTAACACGTGGCAACTAGCGCGGGTAACTTCGGGTTAGGGCAGGAGATCGACCACGCCCACACCGAGGACGCTCGAAGATCGAATTTCGCCGCCGTCTGGACTGCGGTGGGTGGCGAACTCCTCGCTCTTGCTAGTGTCACGTCTCAAACTGATAGGACATTGACATTCTATGCAATCTCTTCTCGGAATTGGACCTGAGCTTCTTCACGGACCGAGCGTTAGGAACGGTCGAGAATCGGGGAGAGGGCGGAGTTGACCAGGAGCATGCCGTCGGGGGTGATGGATGCGGGAGTGGGACGTCCGGCGGGCAGAGGTCCATCGTGGAGGTGAGTGGCGGGGGGCTCTATTGTGCTGGACGCGAGTGTGGTGGAGCTCTCGGACGAGCTCTGTTGTCGAGGTGGTCGAGGATTTGGCGGATGACGGCGGGGTCGACGAGAAGGTGAGAACTTTCATCCTAGCCTCGCATCGGGGGCAGTCCAAGGGGTCGACCTCGTAGATCCGGAAGCTCTCTCCAGCGTTTGCTCAAAGTGCGCCACGGAGGCGAGGCCTCGTTGGCTTCCCCTTCCCCTGAGCTGCATCCTCCGCTCGGTACGAAGCGCGCACCCGGTTGGCATAGATGCCGTAGAAATGGACTAGGTGCTTGTGGGGTTCGGGGATCTGGATGAGGACGCGTGCCAGAAACTCGATCGGGTCGTGCAGGGTCTCGTCGTCGAGGTCTTGTCCGGCCTTGGGCTCGTAGAGCAAGAGCTGGGAGTCCCGGTGATAGCGAAGGCGTGAGAGGTTCACCGGGGGCCGCATCCAATAGCAGGCGAGCTTGTGGACACTGCGGAGATCGTCTTAACGCTACAGATCACCTGTACGAATGAGAATAGACCCGTCCGCTTCCGTGTCGCCAGCAAGATATTTCCGGCGCGCGTCCTGCTCGATGACCTGACGGTTCGCTCTGAATACTTCCAGTTTGTCCTTGTCGTCCCCCTTGAAGTGATCGTCCAGGGCTTCTCTGCTGATTGCGCACCGCACGCGCGTTTCTCCATCCTGCCCCCAGAAGATGACGATACCCCGGTCAAAAACGTATTTCGCTTCCGGATCCGGAAAAATCAAATCGTGTTGCTCAAGGAACCAGCGCACGCGCTGCACGACAAATGTCGTGAACGGTCTTATATCCAGGTCGATGCTGGCGCGATCCAGCGCGCTTAAGTAAGCGTCGCGATCCCTGACGCGAATGACCGTCCAGGGATAGCCGCCCGAAGCAAGCATCACGTTCATCAGGAAGCGCGCCATCCGTCCGTTGCCATCCGGGTAGGGGTGGATATAGCCGAACAGCCAGTGGCCGAGTACGACACGCACGCCTGGCTCTGTTTCTTTTTCCAGCAGATCGAAGAACACCGGCATGGCCTCGCGCACCGCCTCCCAACGCGGCGGCACATAGCGCGATGTCCGCAGATAGACCGGATTGTTCCGGTTTCCGGCCAGCGCGCCCGGTTCAATCAGGCCCGCCGCAACACAGGGCTGGAACAATTCGCGGTACCACTCCTTGTGTGTTGCGCGCGCGCGCGCGCCGGGATTGTCGCCCTCGATCACTTTCTCGACCGCTCTTTTCACGAGCTGGAACGCCTGCCAGTATCCGCGCGCCGCCAGCGCGTCGCGGTTCCTGCGGT
>JBOGJF010000296.1:0-4473 GCA_050747785.1 Vicinamibacteria bacterium | reverse complement strand
AATTTCTCACTACTCCCAGTCATAGGTGACGTAGCCGAGCGCTCTTCTGCTGATAATGTCACCACCGAAGGACTCGTAGTGCTCGTCGTCAAAGAGATTGGAAATGTTGGCTCCCACCGTCCACTGGTCTACGATCGAATAGTTGGCGTTGACGTCCACAGTCGTGTAGGAGATCACGTCTCCTTGGAAGATGCCCACCGACCAGCGGAAGTCGTCCACCCAACGCATTCCGACGTCGGCACCGCAGCGTTGGCCCAGATAGGTCAGCCCGACGAGGAACGAGTGCTCCGGGCTGTTCGGGGCAAGAAGTGGATCGAAGCCGGGAGGCACGTCCTCCTGTGGCTCGAAATCGAACCAGGAGTAGGAAAACAAAACCTTCCAAGGGTCGAGGAAGTAGTAGTTCAAGCCGATGTCGATGCCCTGAGTGTCGACTTGACCGAAATTGGAGTAAGAGAGCGCGGCGATGATGTTCGACCCGTCGAGATTGTTGGAGAGTAGCGGGACCGCTGCGCGGATGCCGGCTACGACGGGCTGGGGCAGCGGCTCCGGCGGCTCCCACGGACCGAAGTTGGGGTTGGTTCTGCCCAGAGGCGTCCCCAGTTGGGGCAGCAGGTCGGTGATGAAATCGTTCGCGTTGCTGTTGTAATAGTCGATGGTGAGAAAGGCCTTCCTTCTCAAGATCCCGCTGTAGCCGATTTCCCAGGTCGTGATCTCCTCGACGTCCAGTGTCTCGTTGCCGAGAGCCAGGACTCGGGTGGGCTGGGTGAAACCGCAGTCGACGCCGAATGGAGCGCAGAGTCCCTGGAGTTGACTCAAGTCACGTGGCGCTGCCACGTCCGCTTGCAGGTAGAACTCGGAATAGTTCGGAACCTGGAAGGCCCGGTTGAACGTGAAGCGTAGCGTGTTGTTGGAATCGACGGAATAGACCAGGGCTGCCTTGGGAGAGAACTGGGCATCGTAGAGGGAGCTGTCGTCGAACCGCCCTGCGACGATCGCCTTGATCTTGTCGGTGACGGCCCAGTCGGCTTGAGCGAAGATCGCGCCGCGGTCGGAGCTCACGGGCTCGAAAATGGCGGTCTGTCGCCCAGTATCCGGATCGGCGCTGTCGATGTCCTCGCGGCCGTAAGAAGCGCCGAGGACGACCCGTACCTTGTCTTCGGCGAAGTTCCAGTTGGTTTGGCCCTCGAAAGTCAGGTTGTAAGTGTCGAGGGCGATGTTGCTTCCGGGCCGGAGGTTGAGCTGTTTCGGTGCGTCCCGGCCCGTATAATAGGCGAGGAAGTTCCAGCGTGGCGCGGTGTAGTTGAATCGCAGCCACGGTCGTAGAGCGTCCTGCACCTGAACTCGACCCAGGCCGGTTTGAAAGACAGGGCCAGTGATATCCGCGATGCCGCCTTCCATGGTGAAGAAATTGCCGTTGGAAAGATACTTATCGGCGCGAAGGCCACCAAAGTAGATACGATCGTCGTCCTCCGGATCGAGCGGCACGCTTTCTAATGGGAGGCAGTCCGTTTGGCCGGCCATGAGGCAGGGAACCGAGTACTCTACCGAGTCGCGGGGATCGCTGGGGTCGAAGGTTCGCGAGACCGTGTAGTCGCCACTCCTCCGCAGTCCACCCACCGCCTTCACGTACCACTCGTTGCCCACCGCGCCCGCCCAGCGGAAATCGAGGTTCAGCGTGTCGATCTCGCCGGCGGTGAAGCGGAGCACGCCTCCCGGGGATTGGCGCGGGGCCTTGGTCGTCATGTTGAGCACGCCGCTCGACGCGTTCGCGCCATAAAGGGCGGCGCTCGGACCGCGCAGCAGCTCGACGCTCGCCAGGTCATCGACGGGGAAGGAGAGACCCGCCCACTCCTGCGCTCCGAGAAAGGTCACGGCGGGGTTACGACCATCGATGAGCGTGGCCACCCGTCGGTTGAGAGAGCTGTTGAAGCCCCGTGTATTGACGTTGTAGTCGTAGAGTCCGCTCTGAGTCACCTGTGCGCTGGGCGTGAACTCGATGAGCTTAGGGACTTGGGCGAAGGCGGCCTTGCGGCTGATTTCTTGCTGGTCGACGACCGCGATCGCCGAGGGTGCCTCCACGATTCGCTCTCTTTGTAACGAGGCCGAGGTGACGGTCAGCGTCTCGACAAATCCGATCTCCCAGTCGACCTGCTTTTCGATCGTTGCGGTGGCGCCAGCAGCGACCGTGACACCGGGCTCGGTGTCCGCGTTTTCCCCAAGAATGAACGTGATGGAGTACACACCCGCCGGAACGCGATCGAACTCAAACGTCCCTTCCGAATCGGTGATGTCGGCGGCCGAGATCTCGTTGACGACAACGGTCACGCCTCCCAAACCGGTTCCATCCTCGCGGGCGATTCGACCCGTGATGCGCCCGGTTTCTTGGGAAGACGCGACCCCGGAGAGAATGAACGCGAAGGCAAACGCACCGAGGACAGCATGTTTGTTCATAGCTCCCTCCTCACGATGCTGGGTCTTATAGCATGCTCGGCGATCGTGGGTCTAACTCCGTTGACGACGGGTGCGGCCAATGCGTCGGGGAGGCGACCAGCGATATCTAGCGAGATCGAGGCGACCAGCGATATCTAGCGAGATCGATGGTGGCGTCCCGGCGAAACTCGACACCTTCGGCCTCGAGAAGAGCGCGTTGTAGCCCGGCATGGTCGTGAAGGTGATCGGTGGAGGATCCCCCGGAGGCGTTCACCACGCGGTGCCAGGGCAAGTCATCGGGACACTGCCGCATCGCCCAGCCCACCGCCCGTGCGGAGAGGGGTCGTTCCAGGAGATCGGCGATCTGCCCGTAGTTCATCACCTTCCCGCGCGGAATGCGCCGGACGATGCCATAGACCTCTTCCCAAGCGCTGATTCTTCTGGGTGTCCGGGCCATCGCCTCGTTTTCGATGCCAAGAGTCTATGCCAGCTCTTGATGGGTCACCAAGGCGCGCACTACTTGGTTTTGGCGAGACCGAACCCTATAATTCCGCTGGCAAACCGCCGTCTGGCGCGGTTGCCAGCAGCAACCACGCCTATTGACGGCCAAGAGGAGACGATTGTGGTTGGCAAGACTCTGAGCCACTACAAGATTGTCGAGAAGCTCGGCAGCGGCGGTATGGGAGACGTCTACATCGCCGAAGATCTTACACTTGGCCGGAAAGTCGCCCTCAAGGTCTTGCCCACCGACGTGGCGAATGATCCCGAGAGGCGCGATCGCTTCCTACGCGAGGCGAGGGCGGTGGCCGCGCTCTCCCATCCGAACGTGCTTGCCATTCACGACTTCGGCGAGGATCGGGGCATTGCCTTCGCGGTCACGGAGCTGCTCGAGGGTCAAACGCTTCGCCAGCGGCTGGACGCAGGGCCGCTCTCTCCGGTCGAGGCGATGGAGCTCGCGCGTCAGACAGCCGATGGTCTGTCGGCAGCGCATGTGCGGGGAATCGTCCATCGCGACCTGAAGCCGGAGAACTTGTTCATCACCAGGAGCGGAAAGATCAAGATTCTCGACTTTGGCTTGGCGAAGACGATCGGAGGTTGGGGAGAAGACACGCCGACCCAAACCCGGGTCACCGAGCCGGGTACGATCATGGGAACGGTCGGCTATATGTCACCGGAACAAGTGCGAGGTCGATCGGCCGATCATCGCTCGGATGTTTTCTCATTCGGTGCCATCTTGTACGAAATGCTCTCGGGAGAAAGAGCCTTTCGGGGCGAATCGGCGGCGGTGACCTTGAGCGCGATACTGAAGGAACAGCCGCCCGAGCTTCTTAAACAGAACCCCAACTTACCCTCTAGCCTCGAGCGCATCGTCATTCGATGCCTCGAGAAGAATCCCGATGAGCGGTTTCAGTCCGCTCAGGATGTTGGATACGCCATCGACGCTCTCTCCGAGGAAAAGACGACCGAGCGGCCACCGGTGGTCGCGGACGCTCCCCCGCCAAGAAAAAGAGGCAAATGGGGGTTTGCTTGGGCGTTCGTGATTGTGTTCGTACCGGCGGCGTTGGCGATTTGGTTTCTCGAATACACGAGCGAGGTCAGGTGGGCCCGACAGGCGTTACCCGAAATCGTACGTCTTGTGGATGAAGGAGACTATTTCACCGCTTTCGAGACGGCCCGCCGGGTCGAGGCCGTCATGCCGGACGACCCCTTGCTCGATCGACTCTGGCCGCAGTTCACGTTCGAGACCTCTATCGAAACGACTCCGCCGGAGGCCGACGTGTATCTGGGGAGATACGGTGCCGCCGAGGACGCTCTGGAGGACTTAGGCAGCGCCCCCATCTCGCGGATCAGGTTGCCAAGAAACCCCTTCATATACCGTGTGGCCAAAGAAGGTTACGTGCCCAGAGAGGGTGCTTGGCACCGGTGGTTTGGCGATCTGAATCTCACCTTGGACGAGGAAGGAAGCGTTCCTTCCGGCATGGTTCGCGCCGGGGGTAAAACCGAGCTCTTCATTACCGGCCTCGAGCACCTGGACCCCGGTCC
>JBOGJF010000295.1:0-3174 GCA_050747785.1 Vicinamibacteria bacterium | reverse complement strand
TCCTGCTGCGCCTTGTTGAATCGATGGATCTCGTCGATGAACAAGGTCGTCTTCTTGCCATAGAGGTTTCTTCGCTGCTCCGCGGCTTGCATGACCGCGCGGATCTCCTTGATCCCGGCGAGCACGGCCGAGTACGGCACGAACTCGGAGGCGGTCCGATGCGCGATGATGCGGGCCAGCGTGGTCTTGCCGGAACCGGGAGGTCCCCACAGGATCAAGGAGCCCACCGTGTCGGTCTCGATGGCGGCGCGTAAGGGCGTGCCCGGTCCCAGGATCTCTTCCTGCCCCAGAAGCTCGTCGAGATCTCGCGGCCGCATCCGCTCCGCGAGAGGTGTGTGATCGCGGGCGGCCTTTCGATTCGACTCGTCCGGTTCGGAAAAGAGTCCTTTTTGCATGACCTAGACGGTTCCCCTCTGCCGCGCCGCCTCGTACAGGACGAGGCCAGCGACGACGGCGACGTTGAGCGAGTCGACCGAGCCCTTCATCGGCACGGACAGAGGAAGGTCGCAGGCCTTCAATAGGTCCTTGGACAAACCGGAACCCTCGCTTCCGAGAGCGATCGCGAGCGGTCCGGTGAGCGCTGCCTCGCGGATGTCCACGCCACCGCGGGGCACACACGCGGCAAGCGCAAAGCCTTTCTTCTTCAAGAGGGCGCCGACCGACTCCGGCTCACCGCCGTCGACAATCGGCAACCGTAGCAGACTCCCCATCGAGCCTCGCAGAGCTTTGGGGTGAAAGGGATGTGTTGTTCCACGCGTGACGACCATCGTAGAGACTCCCGTCGCTTCCGCCACTCGAGCCATGGCCCCGAGATTCCCGGGATCCTGAACCCCCGCCGCCACCAGCAGCAGCTCTCCTCTAAGCTGGTCGAGTTGGTCGGGCGGTCGAAGCGGGATCCGCCCTACGAGCAACACCCCTTCCGGCGAGTCCAGACTACTGCAACGCCGAAGAACGCGCTCTTCGACGGTCACAACGGGAACGCCCGCAGCCTCCAATCGCCGCAACAAGGCTCGCCCCGCGGGACGGCTCACGAGATCCACCGAGATCAGGACTTGTGCGATCTCGATGCCGGAGGCGAACGCCTCGTTCGCCAGCTTTAGACCCTCGATGACGGTGCTGCCGTCGGCCCGGTGCCCGGGCTTCTGCTGGAGGCGCCGGATGCTCTTGACGAGCGGGTTCTCCAGGCTGGTCAGGGTCTTCACGGCAGTGGCCCGGGCATCATGCTACCACCAATGAGACGCGCCCTCGATGTGCTAAGATGCACCTGAATCATGGCGGAAGACTTCCTCAAGAAACTCAAGAGCGAGGTCAAATCGCTCGAAGAGGAGCTTCACGTCAAGCTCCCCAAGGAGCTCAGAGTCGCCCGCGAGCACGGGGATCTTTCGGAGAACGCGGAGTATCACGCCGCCAAGGAACGTCAAGGCTACGTGAATGCGCGCCTCGGTCAGTTGCGCAAGCGGCTTGCCGAGTTGTCCATGATCAACCTGAGCAAGATACCGCGCGGTCGAGTCTCGTTGGGCTCGGAAGTCCACCTCTACGAAATCAATAAAAAAGAAGAGCTCGTCTACCGGCTCGTCATGAGCGAAGAGGCGGACGTGCAGCGTGGGTTCATATCCACCACGTCTCCCATCGGCAAGGGCCTGATGGGAAAAGAGGAAGGGGATGAGGTCACGGTGCAGACACCAGCGGGGACCAAGACCTTCGAGATCACCAAGCTCATCACGATCCACGATCAGATGGAAGATCCGCCCGACGAATGAGCGAGTAGACCGCGTCCCCATTCTCGCTGGCCTCGAGACGAAGTCGGTCGCCGTACGCATCGAGATTCGCCGCGACGGTCGCCCATGCCTCCCGGTCGTACCCATCGCGGTGAATGACCGCATAGGACACACCCAACTCTTCCAGCGCATCGAGGCTCGCCGGATCGGGAAAGTTCGCGAGCTTACGGAACAACGCGTCCTGCTCGGCAGGGGCGAAACCACTGTAACCATTGACGAGCCGCTGCCAATGGGCGGTCGAGTGAATCATGTAGATCGAGTGCCAACGTGCTGCCCGCGCGCCATCTCTCGGATCGGGGACCGGGAGCTCCACCAGAGCGAAGGGACCATCGGTGCGAGCCCTTTCTGCGATCCACCGATCGACCCGGGGAATGTCGAGGGCGTAGGCAGGTGCTTCCAGCGGAAAGGCGGCGAACTCGACGAGCAGGACTCCCAACGCCGCCGCGGCCACCCATCGCCGGCGATGGGATCGCATCCCGGCCAAGCAACGCTCGAGCCCGACGCCGCTCAGAACGGACAAGCCGAGCACGGTCAGGAGCGTGAAACGGGACGGGACGCGGATGAAATCGAAGCCGGGTACCATCCGGTGCATGGCGCTATAGAGTCCGAACGGTGGTCCGAGGGAGATCCAAAGGGAAAAGATGACTAGCAAGAAGTAGAAACCCGCTTCGATTCCCATTCGGGCCTCTAACTCTCTCCGCGCACGGTCGACGAAACGGCGGTAGGACGCGGTGAAGCGGAACCCGGTCTCGGGAGCCGCCGCGACTCGGACGACCAGCAGGACGGCGAATGCGATGACGGCTCTTTGTGCGCCGCGTGCGGAAATCGTCATGTCACCGAGGTGCAGGCGGATGCCGCCGCTTGCCCAGAGCAGAAGGTTCGTCAGGGCGACCGCCACGAGAGCGGCGTCCAGCCAGGTGACCCAACGCGAAGGCGAAGAAGTGGGCTCTCTCCTGGATGGCGGCGGGGATGGATCCCGTGTCCTGCGAAGCGAGAGACCGGCCAGCAGCAAGGTGGCGAAGCCGGGGAACAGGTAAGCGCGCGCCGTGCCGAAGACGTATCGTTCCAGGTCCGGGTAGAGCCCGAGGACCATCCGCTGCGCATGCGTGGGAGCGGCGAGGAAGCTTGCCGCGTTGGGAGACCACTCGCGCGCCTCGTCGAGCGATCGACGAAGGCCCGCCTCTTGTTGCAGTCGGAGGTAGGGCACGAGGAAGGGCGCGTTCAGCACCACGAGCAGCGCCGTCGCGATCCCGAAATCGAGGAGAAGGCTTCGTCGCGGTTTCGTCATGATACCGACGACGCGCGCGTAAGCGAGCCAACCCACGGATGCCATCAACAAGAACAAGCCTGCCTGACCGCTCGAGAGCGCCTGCAACGTGAAGAAGGCACCAGCGGC
>JBOGJF010000294.1:0-4217 GCA_050747785.1 Vicinamibacteria bacterium | reverse complement strand
AACACATGCTTGGTTCTACCGTTTCTCACTACAAAATCCTCGAGAAGATTGGCGAGGGGGGGATGGGTGAGGTCTATCTCGCGGAGGACACCAAGCTCAAGCGTCGAGTCACGCTGAAGTTTCTCTCCCGGGAGCTGACCGAAGACGAGGAGCGGAAGAGGCGATTCATCCAG
Organism: Vicinamibacteria bacterium; assembly: GCA_050747785.1. GTDB lineage: Bacteria > Acidobacteriota > Vicinamibacteria > Marinacidobacterales > DATDRI01 > CBDANW01. The sequence goes on along the minus strand of JBOGJF010000294.1, from coordinate 4,044 downwards.
GAGGCCCGGGCGGCCGCGGCGGTCGAACATCCCCACATCGCGGCCATCTACGACGTGGACGAAGCGGACGGGCGCACGTTCATCGCTATGGAGTACGTGCGGGGCGGTAGTTTGCGGGACGCGATCCAAGGCAAGAAGCTCAATCTCCGTAAGTCCCTGGAGCTCGCCACGCAGATCGCGGATGGACTCTCCATCGCGCATGATCGAGGCGTCGTGCATCGCGATCTCAAGCCGGAGAACGTGCTGGTCTCGGAGCAGGGCTACGCCAAGATCATCGACTTCGGTCTCGCCAAGCTGGTGGAGCCGCTCTTTCGCGACGACGAAAACTCCCAGGCGGCAACCGCCACGCGCCTCGCTACGCGCGAGGGCACCATCATGGGAACGGTCGCCTATATGTCTCCCGAGCAGGCACGCGGCGCGAGCGTCGATGCTCGTAGCGACGTTTTCTCTTTCGGTGTCCTCTTGAGCGAGATGCTCTCCGGTGAGAGCCCGTTTCGAAAGAACACCGCGATCGAGACGCTGAGCGCCATTCTCAAGGACCCCGCACCCCCGTTGCATCTCGAAGGGTCCCGCGTTCCCGGCGGTCTCGATCGGCTTCTTCGCAAGACCCTGCAGAAGGATCCCGACCAGCGCTACCAGACCATGAAAGACGTCGCCAACGACCTGCGGGAGCTGCGGGAGGAGATGACGAGCGCGGCGCGTCCGGCCTCCGCGGCGGCGGCGGGCACGTCCTGGCGCTGGATCGCGGTGGCGGCTGTGGCCCTGCTGGGTTTGGCCGCCGGCTGGTACTTCTTCGGCCGCGACCGAACTCCACCCGGCATCGGAGTCTCGGGACGACCCTCGGTTGCGGTCTTGTATTTCGAAAGCCTGACCGGCGACGAGGAAATCCGGTGGCTCTCGAGAGGACTCCCCAACATGCTAGTGACCGATCTGGCACAGACGCCGGGCCTGGACGTGGTCTCGAGCCAGCGCATCCACGAGATTCTCAAACAAATCGGCCAGGAGAACCTGGAGTCGATCGACAAGAGCGTCGTGACCGAAGTTGCACGCCGAGCGGGGGCCGGTGCGGTCGTGGTGGGCAGCATCTTCAAGTCCGGGGATGAAGTTCGCATCGACGTTCAAGTGGAGGACGTGGGGAGCGGGCGCGTCCTCTCCGCAGAGAGTGTCCGTGGCGACGACGTCTTCTCTCTCGTCGACGAGCTGACGGTCCGCATCCGAAACAGTCTCCACTTTGGCGATCAAGCGAGCGTCCGCCCTATCGCGGAAGTGACCACGCCCTCGATCGAGGCCTTCCAGTACTACACCGAGGGCATGGAAGCGTACGGCAACGTACGTTTCAGCGATGCTCGAAGGCTTTTTGAGAATGCCGTCAAAGTCGACCCTTCCTTTGCCATGGCAACCGTACACCTTTCGCAACTCGCGGAATGGAGTGGTGAATCGGCTTTATCCAAAGACTACATCGACAAAGCGTACCAGAATTTGGACCGCCTGCCCGAGCGGCAGAAATTGTTCGTTCAGGCCAAGTATGCTCAATTTAGAGAGGACGACTTCGAAAAAGCGGCAAAGATCCTCGAGGCCCTAATTGCACGTTATCCAGATGAAGAGAGTGCATACTACGACGCCGCGCACGTTTACTACCTCCTGGAGCGGCCCGATGAGGCCGTAGCAGCACTGGCGCGAGGCGTGAAAGCGCTGCCTCAGGCAGGTGGTCTCTACAACGATTACGGGTATCAGCTGCTTTTCTCTGGCCGCTACCCGGAGGGCATTCGGGCGCTGGAAACCTACGCTCGCCTCAACGCGACAGAGCCCAACCCCCACGATAGCCTTGGGGAAGCGTTCCTGATCACCGGCCAGCCCGAAAAGGCCCTCGAACAATACGCTCGGGCCTTGGAGGTGGATCCTTCTTTTCATTACTCCCACACCGGCCGCGCTTTCGCCTACGCAATGCTGGGTCGCTACGACGAGTTTCTCATCGAAGTTGGGAAGGTCAAGGAGTCCTCCGATCTCACCGGTGTTGCACCGGCGTCATTTCATTTCCTGAGCTCGTTCGGGCTGTCACGGGTGGGCCGCTATCGAGAAGCGGAGGACGAACGGATGCAAGGGATCGACCTGGCGCGCCGCCTAGAAGATCCGGAACGGGAGGGCGCCCTCGAGCTTCTCTCCGCGCTCTATGCCGTTGAACAAGAGAACTATCGCGAGGTGCTCGATGCCGTCGCTCGCGTGGAAGCCATTGTTCCCCGAATGGGCGCCGCATTGCGTCGTCCTCTCGCGGTGGCCGCGACCCTGCTTGGCGGCATCGCCGAGGCTCGTTCCGGAGATCTCGAACGGGCGCGAGCCCGACTCAAAATCCAAGGAGAAGTCACGGACGGCCGTACCGACGCAGAGACGTGGTGGCTTCGAACACTCGAAGGAGAGATTGCCTTAGCCGCCGGCGATCTTGCGGCCGCGGAGTCCGCCTTTCTCGCCGGAGAGCCCACCACCAAGATGACATTTTCTCTCGGCCCCCCCCCGCGGCATTGTCTGGGGCGCCCTGTCTAACCTTCCCTTTCACGATGGGTTGGCCCGCGTGAAACAGGCGCAGGGAGATTTGGATAGCGCGATCGACATCTACCGCGATCTCCTAACCCCGGGCATGGCTTCCAAGTGGACGATGTGGCTCGAGCCGCGGTACGTGCTGCGCCTGGCCCGGTTGCTCGATGAGACGGGAGATAATGAAGGAGCGCGCGCGGAGTACGAGCGGTTTCTGGAGCTATGGAAGAATGCGGATGAAGGCTTGCCCGAGCTCAAGGAAGCCCGGGCCTACTTGGCGCAATAACTCATGCTCGGGTCTACTGTCGCTCACTACAAAATTCTCGAGAAGATTGGTGCGGGAGGAATGGGTGAGGTTTATCTCGCTGAGGACACCAAGCTCAAGCGCCGGGTGTCCCTGAAGTTCCTTCCCGAGGAGCTCACCCGCAACGACGAGCGCAAGCAACGCTTCATTCAGGAAGCCCGTGCAGCGGCTGCCATCCAGCATCCTCACATCGCCGCGGTCTATGACGTGGACGAGGCAGACGGTCGCACTTTTATCGCGATGGAGTATGTGCCCGGCCAGAGCCTCCGGAAAGCCATCGAGTCCGGAAAGCTCGACTTCCGCCGCTCGCTCGAGCTTGGCTTCCAGATTGCCGACGGCCTCGCCAAAGCTCATGAAAAAGGCGTCGTCCATCGTGACGTCAAGCCGGACAACGTCCTCGTCTCCGAAGACGGCTACGCCAAGATCATCGATTTCGGCTTGGCCAAGCTCCTCGAGCCCCTCGTTTCGGCCGGGGACTCAGCCGAGACGGAGACCAAGCTCAAGACACGGGATGGCCTCGTCATGGGAACCGTGTCCTACATGTCCCCGGAGCAAGCACGGGGGGAGACCATCGACGCGCGGAGCGACATCTTTTCTTTCGGTGTGCTCTTCTACGAGATGATCTCAGGACGCTCTCCTTTTCAGAAGAAGAGCGTTGCCGAGAGCCTGAGCGCGGTGCTTCATGAGACACCGCCCGCTCTGAGCTCTTCGACCGAGCTTCCGGCCGACGTGCGACGCGTCTTACGCAAGGCGATGGCGAAGGACCTCTCCGAGCGCTACCAGAGCATGAAGGACGTGGCCATCGACCTGAAGGAGATCCGGGACGAGAACCTGAGCTCCTCCAGGCCGGCCGTGCCGATGGAGGCCCCGAGCAAGTTCCCCTGGCCGTGGGTGGCCGTGGGCGCGGTGGCGTTGCTGGGCGTGGTCCTTGGCTGGGCGCTTTTCGGCCGCGGGGGGAGTGGACCAGTAGGCGTGGGGGAGTCGGGTCGGCCCGCGGTAGCGGTGATGTATTTCGAAAGTCTGAGCGGCGATGAGGAGATCCGCTGGCTTTCCAGAGGCCTTCCCAACATGTTGATCACCGATCTGGCGCAAACCCCCGGACTCGACGTCGTCAGCAGCGAGCGTATCCAGAAAATCCTGAAGCAGATCGGCCAGGACGATCTGGCGAACATCGACAAGGGCGTCGTGGAAGAAGTCGCACGCCGCGCCGG
>JBOGJF010000293.1:0-11029 GCA_050747785.1 Vicinamibacteria bacterium | reverse complement strand
TTCGTCGGCGCGTTCTTCAGTGCTCGCTCACTCCTCGTTCGCTCGCACGTCCTCCGCTCGCAGGCTCGCTGCGGACGGCGGCGCGCCGGGCTCGCTCCGCTCGCGGTAACAATTCTTACTCATGTCTTAGCGCTTCCACAGGGTTCTTGCCGGCCGCCTGCCACGCCGGGTAGATTCCAAAGCCCAGGCCGGTGACGGCGGCCAAAACCAACGCCGTGAGTAGGGCGAGAGCGCTCGTCGAAGTCGCCCAGCCGGCGTAGCGAGACACCCCAACCGACGCCAACACACCCAGCAGAATCCCCGCCGCGCCACCCGCTCCTGTCAGCAACACCGCTTCGGCGAGAAACTGCCGCACGATGTCGACCCGGGAGGCACCGAGAGAGCGCCGTATTCCGATCTCTCGGGTCCGCTCACTGACGTTCGCCAGCATGATATTCATGATGCCGATCCCGCCGACGAGGAGCGAGATGGCCGCCACCGAGCCCACCACCACATTGAACTGAGAACGGGCGCGCTCGTAACCAGCGAGGAGCACCTGCGGCACCACGAGCTGGTAGTCCCGAGCCCCCCGGTGGCGCCGCGCCAGGACCAAATCGATCAAGCGGGCGCTACTGCGAACCTCGTCCGAGCTCACGATGCTGATCGCGATCTCGTCGACAGCGTCATGCGGGGCGGGAAAGGAGGTCAGCGGCGCAAACGCGATGCGATTGACGTCTCGGCCTCCCAGCCGGCGGTTTCGTCTCGCCCGGTCGCGCGGCTCGAGTGTTCCCACGACGGAGAACCAATCGCCTCCGATACGTACGTCCTGCCCGACGGCGTCCCGGTAAGGAAAGAGACCCTCCGATAGATCGTTCCCGAGCACGACGACGTGCTTGAGGTCGGCCAGGTCGGCGTCGGTCAGAAAACGCCCCTCGGAAACGGCGATCTCCTCGGTGAGTGAGAACGAGGGCGTCGTGGCCACCAGCAGGGCTTCCTCCCGCCCTTCGGCGGTGGCGACCTGCACCGAGCGTTGCCGGAGCGGCGCCAAGCTCGCGACCGTGGGGCAGACTTCCGAGATGGCCTCGGCGTCCCTGAGCGTGAGCCCGGGGGACTGGAAGGAAGCGGCTTCGCTCCGACCCTCTTCAGAGAGACCTCCCGCCTGGACCGAAACACGCCTCAACCCGAAGCTGCCGATTTCAGCGAGAATCTCCTGGCGGGCCCCTTCCCCGACCGACATCATCGCCACGACCGCCGCGACCCCGAAGACGATCCCTATCGCCGACAATAGCGACCGGAGCTTGTGGAGCGCGAGCCCCTGCCAAGCCAGCCGCGCGAGCGGGCGCGGGTTCATGGCGCCGCACCGCCAAGATCACGGGGCGCGCATGTTCGCGCCACCTTTCCGTCCTTGACTTCGACGATCCGCTCGGCCCGCCGCGCCACGGCGTCATCATGAGTGACGAGTACGATGGTCCGACCCTGATCTCTGAGCTCCAGCAAGAGCTCCAGCACGTGCGCGCCGGTCGTGGAGTCCAGGTTCCCGGTCGGCTCGTCGGCCAAGAGGACGTCCGGATCGTTGACCAGCGCCCTCGCCAGCGCCACCCGCTGCGCCTCGCCACCCGAGAGCTCCGAGGGGCGATGTGCGGCACGATCCGAGAGCCGGATCCGCTCCAATACCGCGAGTGACCGCTTCCTCCATTCAGGTTGTGGACGATCGCTGTAGAGCAGGGTCGTCTCGATATTCTCCACGACCGTCATCTGCGGGATGAGATTGAAAGACTGAAACAGAAAACCCAGGCGGCGATTGCGAATTCGACTGGCCGCGACGTCATCGAGCCCCGCCACATCCTCGCCGTCCAGCAGAATCCTTCCCGAAGTCGGTGCATCGAGACAGCCGAGGAGATTCAGCAGGGTGGATTTCCCCGAGCCGGACGGGCCCATGATGGCCACGAAGCTCCCCCGCTCCACGATGAGGTCGACGCCATCGAGCGCGATCAGGGTGTTGCCCGGACGGGGATAGACTTTCGTTACGTCGATGGCCTGGAGGAGGGGGGGAGCGCGCATGGTATGGCCGCGTCGGCGAGGGACGACCACGTCACGGAGCGGACTCGAGCGGAGAGATAGCTTCCAGAAGACCGGTCCCCTCGCCTCCGAAAGCGCGACCGTCATCCGAGGAAGTCCGCAGCAGCACCTTCTCGCCGGTTTCGAGCCCCGCCTCCACGACAATATGATTCTCGTTGCTGGGGCCGGTCAGGATCTCCTGCACCTCCGGTTCCCCGTTCCGCAGCACGTAGGCGTAGCGCCGGCCCGCACGCTCGAAGACGGACTCCAGAGGCACGAACCTGGCAATCTCCATTTGTTCGACGAGCAGCTCGACGCGCGCGCTCATGCCCGGGCGAAGACGCGAATCCAGCTCCTTCACCAGGACGGTCACCTCGAAGTACTTCGGTCCCTGGACGCCGGGTTGCTGTTGGGCGAGAGTCCCGATGAAGCTCACCCCACCCTCCAGACGAAGGTCGGGATACGCCTCGATGAAGATGAGGACCCTTTGGTTTCTCTCCACCTTGTGGATGTCGGTCTCTCGAATCTGCGTCTCGACGACCATTTGCGATAAATCGGGAACCTCCACGATGGGCTGATTCGGCCAAACCTGATCCCCCACCTGAACCTTGCGCTTCTCGCTGCCGAAGAAAACCTCCTTGTAGATGACCATCCCGACGACGGTGGACCGGACCTCGCAATTCTTGATGTTCAGCTCCGCGAGCGCGAGCTTGCCGCTCAACTCGGAAACCTTGCTGTTGGCGAGCTCGAGCGCCGCTTCCACCTGCGACAGGCGGTAAGACGCCGCCTCATCCAACTGGCGCAGCGCCTCGCTTCGGTTGTGCACGGCGGCTCGTGCCCCTTCGATCTCGGCCGGGCGCGTGTACTCGATATAGGTCTGGTGCCTGATCTCCAGAAGCTCGAGATCCTCCTGGGCCTTCTCCACCGCCTGGCGGGCACGGTCGAGCTCGAGCTTGGTGATGAACCCTTCCTCGAGAAAGGGCTTCAAATCTTCGTAGTTGGCGATCGCTTTTTCCAGTTCCCGACGAGCCTGAGCAACACTGACCTCAGACTCCGCCTCCGCGAGCTTCCCCTTCCCCTCGCTCACACTCGAAAGTTCGAGCGCGGCGAGACGCTGCTTGTCGCGCGCCTCGGCCAGCTCGTCGGCATTCCGGAGCCTCATCAGTTTCAGATCCTGCTCGGCCTTTACCAGCTCGGCTCGGGCCTGCGTCAGCAGCGCTTCCGTCTGTCGACGCTCCTCCTCGAACGGTGTGGGGTCGAATCGCACCAGGACATCTCCTCGCTCGACGGTCGTGCCCTCGGGAGCAAGGAACAGAATCTTGGCCTGGTTGCCAGGGATGGAGGACGAGTAGCCAAGCGATTGCGAGGCGCGTAACGTGCCGCTCTCCGTGATCGTGACCTCGAAAGGACCTTCCTGAACGGCGGCGACCAAGAGCGATCGGTCCCGACCGCCGGGCCACGCCGCGATGGCGACCGTCGCCACGCACGCTATGCCGCCGAGCAAAGCTTGACGGGCTCGTCGTGGATGCTCGCGCGCCCACCGGGAGGCACGCGCGTGCGCTTGCGCGGCCGGAATGCCCGCCACGTCGCGTATTCGTCTTCCCCATTTTCCGGCGACCACGGCCGCACTCCGGGCAGCTTCCCGAACGCCGGCGACCACGGATGTTGGAGCCAAAGACATGGTGTCTACTCTTTCATGGATGGTGGCGCGCGGGGGGCATCGGCCCTCCCGGCGCGAACGTTTCGTCAAGATCGAGTGCGCCCGTCACTCGCTTGAGCTCGATGAGCGCCACGTTGTAGTCGGCGATGAGAGAGACATAGCTGCTTCGTGCCGAAATCAGGTTGTTCTCTGCATCGATGATGTCAAAGTTGTTCGCAAGGCCTCTTTGGTATCGCAGACTGGCCAGCCGAAGCTGCTTCTCGGCAAAATCGATGTTCTTCTCCTGAAGTCCGATACTCTTGCCGATCCGTTCGACGTTTCGGCACGCCGCGCGGACTTCCCTGGTTACGTTGTATTCCAGAAGTTGCACCGAACGCCGGCGGGCGGAGAGCTCCAGCTGGGACTGAGCGACCGAAGCCCGCTCCGGAGCCTGGTCGAGGGTGTAGCTGGTGCTGAGGAAGATTCCGAAGGCGTCGTCGTCGAAGTCGAAGCTCTCGTTGAAAGTAGTGCCAAAACCCAAGCGCTCGTAGCGCACGTTGAGATCCAGCTGAGGAAGGAGGTTCTGCCGCGAGACGGATAGGCTCCGGGCCGAATCGTGGATACGATCCCGCTCCTCGCGGATCTCCAACCGATTGTTGAGCGCCAATTGTGTTTGAGCGTCCAGATCCAAGGTCACGGGCTGGTAATCGGGCTCGACCATTTCAAGATAAACCTCTTCTTGCGGATCCAGGCCGAGGTTGAACTTGAACGTGTCCATCGCCAGCTCCCGCGCTTCCTCCCGGTTGATGAGGCTCTCTTCGGCCTGGGAAAGCAGCAACTCGGCGCGAAACACATCGAGCTGGGAAGCGAGCCCAACCTTGAGGCGGGCCTCCGACGCGCGGAGGAGCTCCTTCGAACGCTCTACCGACCCCTCCGCCACGTCGATCAAACCTTCTTGTCTCACGATGTCGTAGTAACTGGCGACCACCTCCACCGCCAGTCGCTGCTGGGCCACCTCGAGGTTGCGCTCCGAGCTCTGTCGGGTTCGTTTGGCATTCTCGAGATCGAACTGCGTGGCCTTGGGACCGAAACCGCGCAGGAGGGGCTGTGTCAAGGTGAAGCTGAGGTTGGACGCGGTCAAGCTCGTGAACTCGTTGCGTGCGAGGTCACTGGACGCGTTCGCGGTCACCGTCGCGCCGTAAGGCAACAATTTGGACGCTTCGAAGCCGTACCGGCGGTCATCCCCGACCTGCGAGCCGAACCCACCCGCGAACGAGGGGGTCAGCTTGATATCGAAGCGGGACTCCGCGAGATCCTGGGAGATCTGCGCGCCGTAGACGGAATCGACCGTGTCTTGAAGGCTCAGGTTGTGGGCGAGGGCCAGCTGAACCGCCTCTTCTACGGAGAGCACGCGGGCCGGTGACTCCCGCGAATCGCGAACCTGGGCTTCACCAGGAGACAATCCAGCCATCATGAGAAGTGTGACGGGGATCACACCAAAGGCTCGCCGCCCCATCGAGACCTCCTTACCCCTCGAAATGCTTCAATCGGAAATCCGGCAGGCGAATTCTACCTGTCCTGGGTGTCAACTGACTAATTCGAAACGGCGGGGACGGGTACGGGAAAAGGAGGGAGGAGAGCGCGGACTCTTATCACTGCCGCGGGGCCCCACGCCAACTCACGCCTCAGTGCTCCCTCGCTCCTCGCTCGGGAGCTTCCAAGGGCTGACGGCTCCGGCTCGCCCGAAGGTGAATCGTCCGCATTCGGGTTGCTTCGAAGGTATGAGATGTCCCGGAATCACTTCGAAGCTACTCCCGCCCGGGATACTGCGCGCCTGCGGGCGGGTTGAGGACTCTCCCGAGCTACTCCTTACGGGTGACGGGCACGTACTTCACAACGCCCTTGTCACTGAAATCTTCGAGCGTGTCTCCCTGCTTGGGTGACGTCGCGTTGACTTCAAGATTCGAAGTTCGTTCCGGATCGTCATCGAAGACAGGGTACTCACACGTGACCTCGGGCACGACGGAGATGGTGTAGGTACGCGTCCTCTTGGACTCGAAGTTATCGTCGATGGTCCAGATGTAGTAATCGACTCCCTTCACGTCGCTCTTGGCGATGGGCAACGTCGCGCAGTACTGGATGCCGTCGAAGGTCATGTCCGTCCAGTAGAAGAGCTCTTTTCCGGCTGGGCGAAAATAGGCGCGCGTCCTCTTCACTTCTCCGTCGTCCGCCACGTAGGCACAGATGCGCGCATTCTTTCCGGGCAGGGAGCACACGACCGGCTGATGATCCACGATGGGCTCTTCGGGGAACGCGGCCGTCGAGCAGACGAGCGCGAGGAGCACGCCGACGATTCTCACCAGCTAATACTCTTGGTCAGGGAACCGCCACCCACAAGCGCCACGTTGGCGACGATCGACCCCTTGTTTTGCTCTTCCGTCCATGTGCCCGAGACTTCATGTAGAACGGCGGTGGCACGGGGGCTGATCTGCGCCGCCCGGGCAGGAATCTGTTGCCCCTTGCCGATGGTCTTACCGCCATAGCTGCTGACCAGCTCGAGGCTCTTGATGTGGATCGTCTGGTTCCCCGCGTTGTGCACTCGGACGAGTAGCACATAAGGTTGACCCGGCTGGGCGTTCACTGGATTCACTTCTATGGTCAGCTCAGCGGGAAACGTGGGTGCACTCGTCGCCGGCTTCACCTCGACGCTGCCCATCTCGAAGCCCTTGGGCGCCTCTTGCCCACCGGGAGCCGTGAACTCGGTCTTGCTCTCGACGATCGTGCGCGTCGGAGCGACCGCAGCCTTCTGCGCGAGCTCCTCGCGGCGCTGCCGATCCAACTCGACCTGCTGCTTCAGGCCGACCGCTTGGGATCTGCCCGCGGTTGCAGCCGCGCTGGTGGGATCCAGATCGAGTACCGCATCGTAGGCTGCGATGGCACTGTCGTAGTCTCCGACTTCCAGGTGCTTCGTGGCCTTTTGTAGCCCGGTAACGATCTGAGTTTCCCGTTGTTTCTGCGACTGCTGCGTCTGAAGCTGACGGGCGCGTTGCTGGATTCGTTCGTTCAACTGGTCCCACCGCGCGTTGGACGGATCGAGCTGCCGGCCACGGTCGACGAGCTCGCGTGCTTGCCCGAGCTGACCCGACTCGATGGCCATGGCTGCATCCGCAGCCACCGTTTGAGCCTCTTGCTGCGAAGACTGGGCTCCTCCAGACGGTTGGGTCTCGAGCTTCTGCTGAGCCTGCTTGGCCGAGGCTTCCTCGATGCGCGCCTGGAGCTCTCGCGCTCGCTCGCTGTCGGGAGCGATGGTAAGAATGTTCTGCACGACCTCGAATGCTTGGGCAACCTGCCCTTTCTCCAGCAGGTTCTCGGCGAACTCGAAGCGACTGTCCAAGACTTCGGGAGACGGGGTCGCGGTGGCGGAACCCGCCCCTGCGCCTGGCTCCGCGCCCCCATGATTGGTGTAATACCAGTAGCCACCCCCGCCCGCACCCGCCAGCAGAACCGCGGCGACTACGGCGTACAACGCACCGGAGCTCTGACTCGCAGCCGGTCGCGGTTGCGCGATGCGGGTTGCGGGAGTGATGGCGGTTCGGTTGGCGACCGTTCTTCCACCGGCCGCGCCAGCGACGGTTCGTCCCGCCGCGGTAGGAGGAACCGCCGTGCCCTTGACGGTGCGATAGCCCTGACCGGTGCTCCCGGCGGGCATGGTGCGCGCCACCCGGCCGCTGCCAGTACGAAGCGTCCCCCGGCGTCCGCTTCCCACGCCGGATGGGGTCTCGGGTCCTGGCAGAGACTCCGGATCGAACGACGTGTCGAAAAGAGTGTCCTGGGAGATCGCCCCCTCGAAAATCCGCAAGAACTCCTTGATGTCTTCCGCCATCTCGTCCGCGTTGGCGTAGCGGTTTGCGGAATCCTTGGCGAGCGCGCGGTCCACGATCTCTTGTAACTGATCGACCTGCTGGCCGTCGGGCAAGATCAGAAGCGGGGGGTCGGCGGTCAAGATGCGGTAGAACGTGGCCTGAATGTTCTCGCCGGTGAAAGGCTTCTTGTTGGTGAGTAGCCGGTAGAGAATGATCCCCACCGCGAAAATGTCGGAGCGACCGTCGACTTTTTGTCCGCGGATCTGCTCGGGTGACATGTAGTCCGCCGTCCCGAGCACGGCACCCGTCTGTGTCTGGGAAGACTGCATCCAGCGAGCGACGCCGAAGTCCATGATCTTGACTCCGCCGCCCTCCAAGACGAAGACGTTCGCCGGCTTGATATCTCGGTGCACGATGCCGTTGCGGTGGGCGTGCGCCAGCCCCCGACACACGGCGGAGACGATCTCTAAGCGTTCAGCAAACGGCGGCGGGTCCTTGCGGATTCGCCTTTCGAGGTCTGTCCCCTTGAGCAGCTCCATGGCGATGAACGGCGAGCCGTTCTGGTCATAACCCAAGTCATAGATAGTGACGATGTTGGCGTGCTGCAGGCGGGCGACCCCCTTGGCCTCGCGCTCGAAACGCTGCCGCAGCTCGTCATCCGAAACGATGGAGCTCGCCATGACCTTGAGGGCAACTTCGCGCTCGAGGACGGGATCCCAGGCAGTGTACACGACTCCCATCGCGCCTTTGCCGAGCTCCTTGCGGATCTCGTACTTACCGAGCTTGCTCAGGGTTTGTTCGGACATGGTTCCTTGGCTACGGTCAGACCTATTGATATTTTAACAGACTCCAGCGAGGTTGCGAGCGCTTCCCCCGGGCCGACGCCTTTTCGAGGTCGGCGCGGGCGGCGGAAGGATCAGACCTCCAAGCCGTTGGGCTGACTGATGATATTGACTTGAACCCCGGCGTGAAGCTCATGGCCCGCACACAGCCGAAGGCTCCTTGGGCAAGTTTGACTCCTTTTTCATCAGCCTGCTAGACTCTCGGCACCCCGCAACCTAAGCTAGGATGTCGCCAAAGAGGTGCTGGCCAAGGAAAGCGTCCACCGCCGAAGCGCCCACGACGCACACTGAGGAAGAGAACATGGCCACCACTCGAGTCGCCGAGGAGCTGAACCCGTTCCGAATCGCGTCGAGGCAATTCGACACCGCGGCCGAAATTCTGGACCTCGATGCCGGCATGCGCGACGTGCTCCGAAGCCCCAAGCGACAACTCGTCGTTTCGATTCCCACCCGCATGGATGACGGCCGCATTCGCGTATTCGAGGGCTACCGCGTGCAACACAACATCGCCCGTGGTCCCGCCAAGGGCGGCATCCGCTATCACCCCAACGTGACCCTGGACGAGGTCAAGGCACTGGCATCCTGGATGACCTGGAAGACCGCGACGGTCAATGTCCCGTACGGCGGTGGTAAGGGCGGCGTCGTCTGCAATCCGAAGGAAATGTCCCCCAAAGAGCTCGAGAACATGACCCGACGATTCGCCTCGGAGCTCTCGATCCTCATCGGACCCGACCGAGACATCCCCGCTCCCGACGTGTATACGAACTCCCAAACGATGGCCTGGATCATGGACACTTACAGCATGACCCAGGGCCATTCCACGCTGGCGGTCGTGACCGGAAAGCCGGTCGAGCTGGGTGGATCCCGCGGCCGAAACGAGGCAACGGCGCGCGGCTGTCTATTCACCATCCGCGAAGCTTGTAAGGAGCGAGGCATCGAGCTGGGCTCGGCCACGGCGGTCGTTCAGGGTTACGGAAACGCAGGGTCCAACTGCGCAAGGCTCCTCGCCGATGACGGTGTGAAGGTCATCGGCGTGTCCGATTCGCGAGGGGGGATCGTCAACCGGAACGGGCTCGATCCAAAAAAGGTCCTCGCTCACAAGATGGAGACCGGATCGGTCGTCGGTTATTCCGGCAGCGACCCGATCACCAACGAGGAGCTTCTGCAGCTCGAGTGTGACATCCTGGTTCCCGCGGCGCTCGAGAACCAAATTACGCTCGGGAACGCTGCCTCCATCCGAGCGAAGATCGTCGCGGAGGCGGCGAACGGGCCGACGACTCCCGGCGCCGACGAGGTGCTCCATGACAAAGGCGTGTTTCTGATTCCGGACATTGTGGCAAATGCCGGAGGCGTCACGGTCTCCTATTTCGAATGGGTGCAAGATCTGCAAGGTTTCTTCTGGGACGAAGACGAAGTGAATCGACAACTCGAGAAGATCATGGTCAGGGCCTTTCACGAGGTCATCGATTCAGCGCGAAGGAACAAAGTACACAACCGCACTGGGGCCTACGTGCTCGCGGTGGGCCGGGTTGCCAAGGCCACCGAGCTCCGAGGCCTTTTCCCTTAGAGTGACGGCGACGCCGGTAACAGCTCGCAAGCGCTCAATGTCACACTAGAAGCTCGTGTCCCGCATCTTCCCTCTTGTTTTGATCCTGTCGAGCGCCTGGCTGGGCGTGAGACTGCCGCGCACCGACACTGGCTACGTCGATCTCGCCCAGGGTCGTCACGTTGCCGAAGCAGGACGGCTCACACCGCCCGACACGATCCTGCTCCCGGCGAGTCCGACTGACACGAGCGGCTGGCTTGGTAGCTGGCTGCTCTTTATCATCCATCGCGTCGGCGGCGAGCGTGGCCTGCACTCCCTTGGCGCGATCTGCTTGGTGGTGGGAACGCTGCTCCTTTATTTCGTGAGGCCGAGCGGTGCCGGATTCGCGGCGGCCGCCGCAGCGGCTTCATTGGCGGGGAGAACACTAGACCTCTCGACCTCGCTCTTCTCCTGGCCGCTCGTGACTTCGATGGTTTTCTGCTGGAGCACCTTGCGACCGAAGAGCAAGTGGTGGTTGCTGCTACTGCTTGTCGTACTCGGCGCCTGGCCTTTTCTGAATCGCGAGTCGATGGTGGGATTCGCCGTGGCGGCGTTGGCACTTTGCACGTCGCTCGCGAAAGCGATTCGCGGGGCGCGTCGCAAGGAGCTCAACGAAGGACGCATAGGGGTCTTCCAGGAACCAGCGCTCCTCGCTGCGGTTGGGTCCGCGGCGGTGATGCTCGCGTTGTTGACGTCGCCTGGCCAGCAACTCTTCGTGAATCCGATCCGGGAAGCCTTGTTATTGAAGGAGGCGGCAAATCCCGGGTGGGAGGCGGCGTCCCTCTCCGAAGACCTATTGTTTTTTTTCCTGGCGACGGTAACGGGGCTCCTCGCATTGACCGCTCCACCTCTCGTCATGCCGCTCGAGGCGTTGGCGACCGCCGGGCTGCTGCTCATGTCCCTGGCCTCGAGACACTTCGTCACTTTCTTTGCCGCCGTCGCGGTGCCCCCGGTTGTTGACGCGCTCACCAAGCTGGCCGGGTCGCTCACGTCCTCCCCTCGCTGGAGTCTCCGGTTCTTGGGCGGACGCTGGGTGTCACTCGTGGTCGGCGCTGCCGTACTC
>JBOGJF010000292.1:0-3927 GCA_050747785.1 Vicinamibacteria bacterium | reverse complement strand
CCGCGCGGCGGCAGGCGATCGTCGCGGGGCACACAAGCGCCTGGCCCGCGTGCTGGCGCTCGACCCGCGGCACGCCGAAGGACGGGGCCTCTGGGAGAAAATCGAAGAACAGACCCGCCGGGGTGAGGTCCGCTCCGGATCGCTCGCGCTAGCCGGGAGCCCCGCCGAGGAAGAAGCTTCCCCGAGCCAGCGCCGGAGAGTGGTTGCGCCGTCCTCGGTCAAGACCGAGTCCGCCTCTCCTCTGAAGATGGCCGCGTTTTTCTTCAGCGCGCTCTGTTTGTTCGCCGCGGGCGCCGTCTATGTCCATCTCAATTGGGACTTCTTGGTGAGCGACGGTAGACCCGTCGACTTGGGCAATGCGGAGCCCAATCAACTGGATCTCGCCCCGAGCGGCCTGCCTTCGCTGTCGGAGCTTCACTACTTCAACGCCACCCGTCTCTACACCAAGGGGTCTTACCGAGAGGCTCTGTCCGAGCTCGCGCTCGTGGATCCGGAGAATCCCAATTTCGAAGAGGCGCGCAGCCTGATTCTCCGGATCGAAGGAAGACTGCTACGCGGCGTGGTCCTGGCAGAGTCCGAGGACTTCCATGTCCCAAACGAAAAAGGAGAATGAGTTGACTTGTCCGAGATGTCAATCCGAGATCGATCCAGCGATTCGAATGTGCCCGCAATGCGGTTCACCAAGGACGGCTCGGTCCAACGAACATGTCGGAGAAACCGATTGGCGTCGGCACGTCCGCGAGACCGTGGAGCGTCGGAAGCAGCTACGTAGACACGAGCAGGAACAGCGTGAGTCCGTTGCGCGGCAGCTGACCATCTTCGGTGACGTCGGAGACGCAGATCCCGAGCAAGATCTCGTTCGGCAACGACGGGCGGAGATCCGTGCCAGAGTGCAGCGGCGTCTCGAAAAAGTTTCTCCGCTGCACCGTCGCGTGCAAGCGCTCGCGGACGCGGGGGACGTTGCGATCCGCATGGCCACGGTGGGGAGCGGTTCGGCTGCCGTGGCCACCGCGCCCGAGATGGCCGAGATGCACGACACGCCCGACAGAATGGACGCGTACGGCGTGGCAGAGCCGCCGGACACGGCGGATAAGTCCGATGAGCCCGACATGGCTGGACCGAATGTCGCGAGTCGTACTACGCGGCCGCGAACGAGCCGCGCCGCACGGCCCAACCGGAACGTCGGAAGCGACACCATCGAACACTTCGAGCTGGCCTCGCCGGGAGAGAGGTTGCTGGCGGGCCTCATCGACTTCGGTTTTCTGACCCTCATGCTCCTGGGATTGGCCTACCTGACCACGAATCTCGCGAGCCAACCCCTGCAGGCCCTGCCCCGCCCCGCGCTCGCCGCACTCGGTTGCGTCGGATTCCTCCTCGCCGTGGGCTACCTCCTTTTCTTCTGGAGTCTCTCGGGACAAACGTTGGGGAAACTCTTGACCAGCTCCCGGGTCGTCGATCCGCTCGGGCAGCCCCTCGGGTTCAGCCGGGCGTTGGTGAGAACTCTGGGAATCGGTCTGTCCCTGCTTCCCCTGGGCGCAGGTTTCGTCGGCCTCTGGAGTGACATCGGGCGGCGCGCCTGGCACGATCGGCTGGCCTCGACGAAAGTCGTTCGCATGTAGCTACGGGTTCCGGCCCGACATTTCCGTTCCCGCGAGCACCGCAAAACAATGGACCGCTTCTTTCTGAGGGCACTGGTGCGCGAGCTGGCGCCCCAGCTTCTCGGGCGTCGGGTGCGCGGGATCAAGCGTGGGGGGGATGGGGGCTTCGTCATTCTGCTGGGAGCCCGCCGCGGCACGGATCTCATCGTGAGCCTTTCACCGCACGCGCCGGGGCTCTACGTGGGACGCCCCCCCACGTCCGCGGACGACTCGTCCCAGCATTCACGCCTCAAGAAGCTGTTGACCGGCTCCGAGCTCGTAGGGATCGAGGCCGCTGCGCTCGACCGCGTCGTGACGCTCACGTGGAAGCTTGCGAAACCGAGCGGGGTGACCCGCACCATGGAGCTCGTGCTCGAGTGGCCGGGAACGAGGACCGCGGCTTTCTTGGTCGATTCCGGGACTCGCGAGGTGCTCGACGTGGTAAGTCCCGGCACACCTCGCATGGTCCCGGGCGAAGTCTTCCGAGCTCTCCCACCCTCTCCGGAATCTTGGGAGGTCGCCGCCACCCGGGAGGAGTTTCTCGAGCGTCTCCCGGCGTCAGCAGGCGAAACGTCGACGCAGACGCAGATCGTGCGCGCGGCGAGCGGCCTGAGCCCGCAGCTCGCGGAAGAAGTCGTTGCGCTCGCGTCGGGTTCCCGAATCAGCACGGAGGAGGCCTTTGAACAGGTCGTGGCAAGGCTCGGCGACCCTCCTCGCCCGGTGTTGCTGAGTCCAGAGAATCGGGCCTTTCATCAAAAGGGATACCGGCTCATCATCTCCCCCATCCCGTTGTCACCGAGAGATAACTGGGGGTCGCGGTCGTTTGCGACGTGCAACGAGGCAGCCGGGGCGTTCATTGCCGAGTCGCGTCGATTGGATGCTGCCCGCGGCTCTTACATCGAGGCCGTCGGCAAGCTTCGCACGCAGCTGAAGAAGACGAGAAAGCTCGACGCCCGCCTGAAGGGCGAGCTCGAGGGGCTCCGGCAACCCGATGAACTCCGGCGTTGGGGCGAGATCCTGCTGGCCGGGCTCCAACAGGCAAGGCGAATGGACGACGGGGTGATCGTCCCGGATCCTTACCAAGAAGGGGCGCCGTCCGTGCGGGTGCCCATCGATCCACGGCTGGACCTGACCGGAAACGCGCGGCGATACTTCGAGCGCGCCCGCAAAGCGGTCCGGAGTCGCGAGCGTCTGGAAGCTCGTCTCGCCAAAACGAGCGAGGAGCTCGATCATCTCGAGACACTCGAGCTCGCGTTCGAGGACTTGGTCGACATGGAAACGCTGGCCGCCTTGGTGGAGGAGTTGCGCGAGACGGGAATTCTGAGCGCTCCTCGGTCGCGTGGGGTGGGAAGCGGCGCGAAAGACAAGAAGAAGGAAAGCGGCCAACCGCTCGAGCCACGTCGCTTTCGACTCTCGAGCGGAGCGGTCGCCCTGGCCGGACGTTCGGCGCGGTCCAATGAACAGCTGACCTTTCGCATCGCGCAGCCGGAAGACCTGTGGTTCCATGCCGCGAGCACCCCGGGGGCGCACGTGGTGCTGCGCGTTCCGTCGGGACTCGAAGCCTGCGGAGAGGACATCGAAGAGACGGCGGCGGTGGCGGCGTTCTTCAGCAAGGCCCGTGGATCCACGAGCGCCGAGATTCTCTACACCCCGCGCAAGAACATTCGGAAGATACCGGGGGCTCCGCCGGGAACCGTGCGTGTGACACGATTTCGGACGGTGCGGGTGCGGCCCGCCCTCCCTCCCGCCCCAACGAAAGGCGCGAGTCGGGAGGAAGGCGACCGGTGAGCGTTGGTGAGGACTCGTATGGGTCCCTATATTGCTGATCAGCACGAACAAGAAAGACCCGTTTGGCTTACAATCAAGCGCGCCAGACGCCGATGACGCGCTAGTTGGATCGCCCTTCTGGCGTCAATATACGTGATCCCAGGAATCAACCTGGCCAGACGCCAATGAACCCGACACTACGAGCCGCCGCGCTGTTCATTGCGACCGGCGCCTACACCGGTTTCTTCCCCTTCGCCCCGGGGACATTTGGCTCCGCATTGGCCATTCTCATCGATCGAGGTTTGCGCGCGACCGGGTCGGAGCTCGCCTACGGTGTTGTCATCGTGGCGCTGTCGGTGGGGGGTGTTCTGTCGTCCCAAATCGCCGAAGCACACTTCTCGCGAAAGGATCCTTCTCACGTCACCGTGGACGAGGTGGCCGGGATGCTGGTGTCGCTCTACCTCATTCCGGTGAGCCTGCTGGGTTTGCTGATTGGGTTTCTGTTATTTCGCTTGCTCGATAT
>JBOGJF010000291.1:0-12878 GCA_050747785.1 Vicinamibacteria bacterium | reverse complement strand
GTTTCTTTGGGTCGGTCGAGATCTCGGGCGAATCGATCCGTTTCGGCCAGATGGGCTCGACGCGAATGAGCTGTGAGGAGGCCGTCAACAACCAGGAATCGAAGTATCTCCAAGCGCTCGGGGCCGCCGAGCGGTTCACGCTTGAATCGACCACGCTTCTGATTTACAGCCGGGAAATGGAAAAGCCTTTGCGCTTTGCCCCCAAGGAACCGTGAGCGCCGGTCTTCTTGAAGCAAAAGCTCGAAAATGCCGACCGAAGTTCAGCAGACGACCCAGCCTCCAACCCGGTACCCGGTTGCACACCTTCATGACCTCTGCTACCCTCCCTGCCAATCCGGGGCTTTTCCGGACCCTCGTTGGCGGATATGGGAGCCAATCGGCGGTCCGTTGGAGGTCTCGATAGCTGCCGTGACGGACCCCATCCACGAAACGCGGCATTAAGAGTCTAAGACTCATCGATTACATACGGCTACCTGTCGATTGGACTTAATCTCCCAACGACGATTCAAAGGATGCAACCGTGCGGATCGCGTTCCTAACCACAGAATTCATAACGGAAAGCAGTTTTAGCGGCGGCTTGGCCAACTATCTCGACCAGGTTGGTCGAGCGCTCGTGCGGAAGGGTCACCAGGTCGACATCTTTGTTGTCTCGGACAAGAATGAGCAGTTCGACCATGAAGGGGTCACCGTCTTTCGAGTAAAGAGCACCCTGCACAAGCACTATTTGGCCAAGAGACTTCGTCAAACGCTGCGGGTGCTGCTGGGTACTCTTGCTTTGAGGAGAGCCGTGCTGCGGCGCCATCGAGCGTGCCCTATCGATATCGTTCAAGCTGCTAACTATCTCGGAACGGGCTACGCTCTCGCAAAGACCAAAGAGATACCAGTCGTCACCAGGCTCTCGTCCTTTGCTCCAATGTTGCGAACTGCCAACGGAAAGAGCGCCTATCTGGACGAATGGATCGCCGAGCATATCGAGCTGATATCGCTCAGAGAATCGCAAGGACTGTACGCGCCGAGTAGCATGTTAGGGAAACTCGTCCGTCAGTATGAGCCGCTCGAGGTCGTTCATTTGCCTCCTCCTTTTGCGAGGATCGACGTTGAGGTCGATGAAAGTCTATTCTTCGAAGTTACCCGTGGTCATCCTTATCTGCTGTTCTTTGGAACTCTGAGCCGCCTAAAGGGAATCGACTTCATCTCTCGCAATCTGGAAAGGATCCTGGATGAGAATCCAGGGTTCCATTTTGTTTTTGTCGGCAGATTCGGTAATGAAGAAGCGCTCCAACGTTGTGCGGGACGACACGGCAGTCGTGTTCACCGCGTGGATGCTGTTCGCAAGCACAAGTTACTGCCTTTTGTTCGAGCGGCAAGGGCCGTGGTGATCCCTTCGTGCATCGATAACCTGCCCAACACATGCCTCGAATCGATGGCCGAAGGACGCGCGGTCCTGACGACTGCCACTTCTGGCTTTGCTGGTGTGATCGAGGACGGTAGGAACGGGTACTTGTGTGACTTCGGGGACGACGAGCGCTTGTGCTCGCAGATTAGGCGGATCGTTAGCCTCGGGGAAGAAGAGCTCAAGGTTGTCGGAAATCAAGCGCGAAGAACGGTACAGTCTCTTTTCGATGTAGAAAAGAATAGTAGTCAATTGGTTCGATATTACGAAAAGGTTTTGGAAACGGCATGGGAGAAGTCGCGGATCGAATATGGCAGAGGGAAGAGGGTGTTGTCCTCGCCGAAAGCACAACGTGCCGTTCTCCAAGCACCTCAACCATGATGGAGCAGAGGACGGACCGAGGAAGAAGATGGAAGCATCGGTTGAACAAGGCGCCGGAAGCGTGGCGCGCTTCACGCCTCCTCCGCCTGGGGAATTTCTCAGCCATCCTGTGAAACCTCCGCTGTTGTGACACGGGTAAAAGCCCAGAGGTTGCCCAAACAGCATCTACCCTCTGGGTTTCGCAACTCGCAGGCGCAGCGCCCAGCTTGCACGTGTGTTCGGATACGCGATTCGGCTCCTGCGTCGGCGTCATCCTCGGAGACCTCGAAGCAGTAGCACACGATGCGGCGGCCTGAAGGCTCCTTCTGAAAAACGGGGACTCGAACGCCTTCGCGCCTATAGACGGTCTGCTCGGAGTAGTAAACGACCTCGCAGTCCGGCGTCGCGCAGAACCGGTGATCCTGCAGAGTGAGTTTTTCCAAGGCGCGAGCCGTTAGAAGGCTCTTGACCGTTATCAGTTGGACGGATCGTCCCAACGAGCGGCATAGAGGACAGGTGCGGCTGTCTAGTTCGCGTTCACGGCAATCCATCAGAATTCTTCCTGGTGACGGTTCTCGGTCGTTCCGGTAGATTTCATCAGAGCGCTGAAGTCTCGGAGCAACCGTTCGCGCGAGTCCACGATGGTTCGGCCCCAGCTGATCTGTTCTGGGAGTTCCTCTTCCCAGGTTGCGTCGGGACCATAGAGAAAATAGGCGTCCCATTCAATGCGCTCATCGTCCTGATCGCCAAGTTGGGTCACGCGCTCTTCGTAGTATCGTCCAACGAGTTTTCCCTCGTCCCAGTAATGCAAGGCGCGCGAGTCCGAGAGAAGGTCGTCAGGCTCGACCATCCATTTGGCGATGAGGTCGCTCGGAAGCATGCGAAAGGAGACTGCATAGACTCTGACATTCTCGTCTGGATTGGCCTCGAGAATATTGGTTTGAACCCACCGGGCCCCCGCGACGCAAACGGGTCACGTCGGAGACAGCAGTAGAACGATCCGAATCGAACCTTCGTCCTGGTTGAAATGCTCTCTAAGCGCGTTAACCGAGCCGAGCTCCTTCCAACTGGATTCCCCGCCCGAGCTCCGAAGAGCCGCGATGCTAGAGAGAACCGCGAAGGCGGCAATAGCTAAGCCTCCCACAAGAATGCGTCGGTTCATGGCGTCACCTCCAGGCGGTCACAGGGTCCAGTAGATGAGATCGGCACTCCAGTACGGCACCGTGATCAGAAGGACTGTCGCTACCGTGACCAATGCTAGAAAGAGCCAACGACGCCGTTTTGATAGGGCGCTGCAGCTCTCACCATCCTCGCACCGTCGCGCCCTAATCGTTTGAACGAGAGCAATGGCGAGCAGCGAGACGCTGGCCAGCGCCATGAAGGGCTGAAAAGGTGTGAGCGCGGCTCCTAGCGCGGCGACTCCCGCGCCCAACGCTGCCGCGAATGGAAGACAGCACAGCCAACCTATAGCGACGCCGAAGCCAGCGCCAACGGCTCCGAAGCCACTCCACTTGGACATGGCATCAGCCTTAGGCTCTCTCATGGGATACGTCCGCAATCACCGGGCATCTCGAACCCTTGTCAATTGCCCGAGCGCATTGGTCTCGATAGCCAGACATTTGGCGATGGAAGCGCTTCATCTCGGTAATCTGCCGGGCGAGCTCTTCTACTTTCTGGTCGAGGATCTCCAAGACGCGTCGGCAGCTCCGAGGACTATCGGGTCGGAGTCCAAGTAGCACTGAAATCTCATCGAGTGTGAATCCGAATGTTTGGGCGCGTCTGATGAAACTCAGCCGTTCTTGGGCTTCCGGACGGTAGACGCGATAGCCGGAGGCGGTGCGACGGCTCGTGAGGAGTCCGCGCCGTTCATAGTACCGCAAGGTCTCCCGATGAACACCCGCTCGCTGTGCCAGTTCACCGATGAGAATTGAGTCGTTCTCCATTCGATTGCTCCTGGCGGCATTGTAAACCTTTGACCCAGGTACAGGGTCAAGCGGTTTTGAACGACAATCGACGGAGTTTGGGCCATCCCGCGGAGACGGACATAAACGGTTGCAATTGGGAGGTTTATTTCTTAGTGCCAAAAGGGAGATTCCGGGGGAGCTCATCTCCCGGATGGACTTCGGCAACGAGCTTGCCGTATTTGATTGGCGGAAGCCCAAATCGTGACGTGCGTGGCTGAGCACTCCTTGCTTTATCATGCCGTCATGCAACTACCCGTCCAGCCGCCCGTTCGGCCCATGCTGGCGAAGCTCGTGGACCAACTCCCGGAAGGGGGGGGCTTTCTCTACGAGCCGAAGTGGGACGGCTTTCGCGTGCTTCTGTTTCGGGATGGCAACGAGTGGTTTCTCCAGAGCCGGGACCTGAAGCCGCTCAACCGTTACTTTCCAGAGCTCGAGGCGCCTTTCCTTTCACAGCTCCCGCCCCGAGTCGTGGTCGACGGTGAGCTCGTCATCGCCGGCGAAGCGGGATTGGACTTCGAGGCGTTGCAGCTTCGCATCCATCCGGCCGAATCTCGGGTCGCGCTCCTCTCCAAGGAAAGCCCCGCTTCACTCGTCCTCTTTGATTTATTGTGTGAAGGAGACGAGGACCTGAGGGCTAAGCCGTTCGTCGAAAGAAGGGCTCGCCTCGAGGCGAGTCTAGCGCGCTTGCGCCATCCCCTTCATCTGACCCCGGCCACACGCGATCGCACGCTTGCGGCGGATTGGTTCGACCGGTTCGAGGGCGCGGGGCTCGATGGCGTGATGGCGAAGCCCCTCAACGGAATCTACGAACCGGGCAAGCGCACGATGCTCAAGATCAAGCACAAGCGAACGGTCGACGTGGTCCTTGCCGGTTTCCGGTGGCACAAGAACGGGGTAGGGAAGGCCATTGGTTCTTTCCTGCTCGGTCTATTCGACGAAGAGGGAATACTTCAGCACGTCGGTGTCTGCTCGAGCTTCAACGAAAAGCGCCGGAGGGAGCTCGTGGTCGAGCTGGCTCCTCTTCGCGAGAACGCTCTCGAAGGACATCCCTGGCACTCCTGGGCGACGGCCGACCAACGGGTTCCCGGTGTGAAGAGCCGCTGGAGTCGGGACAAGACGCTCGAATGGGAGCCCCTTCGTGCCGAGCGGGCTCTCGAGGTTTCTTTCGACCACATGCAGGGTCGAAGGTTTCGGCATACCGCGCACTTCGTACGATGGCGGCCGGACAAGCCGGTCACCGAGTGTACGTACGCCCAGCTGGACGTCACGCCGCCCTACGAGCTCGCGCGCATTTTCGGCGCGGAGTCCTGATCCGATCGCGGCGCTCGGTGCGGCCTAGTCTTCCTGGCGCGAGCGCATCGCCTCCCACGGGTCATAGTCGGGATCGGGCGTCTCCCCTTCGGGTCGTTCGTCCTTGGGAACGTTTCGGAGATTGACGCGGATCCGAGTCCAGGTCGTGTAGCGGCCGCGCATCGCGTCCACGAGGACGTCCTCTTCTTTGATATGCCTTGATGCATCGGGGTGACGCTCGCGCCAGCGTGACAAACCCTCGAGGGCGTCTTCCTTGTTGGCCGCTTTGGCCACAATGATGACCGGCATGTCTTTTCGCTTCGACGGCTGGACGCGTCTGGGCTCTCCGTCTTGCTTCTGATAGTGGGGTGGCCAGGGCGCGTCGCCGAGGCCCTCTTTCTCGTGCCTCGCCGCGAGCTCGAGAAGCGGATCGAGAGAGCCTACGGCTTCGTCCATTCCCGCCGTGAGGTCGCCACGCTCGGCAAAACGCATGGGTACGGTCTTGAGCGTGAAGTCTCCGAGCTCACATGAGGGTACTTCATCCCAGGTTAGGGGAGCGGACACCCAAGCATCGGGAGTCGGGCGAACCGAATAGGCGGAAGCGACGGTTCGATCCTTGGCGTTCTGGTTGTAATCGAGGAAGACCCCGTGGCGCTCCTCCTTCCACCACTTGCTGGTGACGAGATCTGGAACACGACGCTCGACGTCTCGCGCCAGCGCCAGAGCGGCTCGCCGGACCTCGTCGAACCCATGGCGGCGCTCGATGCGCACGTTGATATGGATCCCTCGCGAGCCCGATGTCTTGGGCCAACCCGTAAGGCCGAAATCGGCGAGCGCATCGCGGGTGACCATCGCGGCCTCCCGAACCGCGCCGAAGCCGACGCCGGGGCCGGGGTCGAGATCCACGCGAAGCTCGTCGGGATGTTCCATATCGTCGGCGCGGACGGGATGGGGATTGAGATCGATGCAACCGAGATTCACGATCCAGGCGAGCTGCGCGAGATCGGTGACGACGATCTCGTCCGCGGTGCGGCCGGAGGGGAACCTGAGGACGACAGTCTTCACCCAATCCGGCCGGCTCGCGGGCGCGCGCTTCTGAAAGAAGAATTCTCCCTCGGCCCCATGCACGTAACGCTTGAGGACGATGGGCCGGTTGTATATTCCGCGGAGCGCTCCTTCGCCGACCTCGAGGTAATAGCGAACCAGCTCGAGCTTGGTGATGCCGGCCTTTGGGAAATAGGCCTTGCCCGGGTTCGAGACCTTCACCTCGCGTGCGGCGACGGACAGGGTCTCGGCGGGCTCTTTCTTCCCCATGCCTTCGACTATAGACTCCCAAGCATGGCCGGCCCAAACGAATCCCTTCTTGGGCTCTTCCGGGAGCTCGTTCAGCTCACGATCCTGGACGAAGGCTCGCCGAACGCGTTTCGTGTGCGAGCCTACGAGAATGCCTTGGATGCCATCGCCACGCATCGGGGGAATCTCGAGGCTCTATCCGAAAAGGAGCTCGTCGAGATCGATGGTATCGGCAAGAGCACGGCGAAGAAGATCCGCGAGTTCTTCGAGACGGGCAGAATCACCAAGCTCGAGGAGCTTCGGAAGAAATTCCCCCCGGACCTCGTCGAGCTCACCAAGATTCCCGGTCTCGGCCCCAAGACCCTCGCGCGGCTCCGGAGCGAGCTCGGGATCGAGAACATCGACGCCCTCCGGGCGGCGATCGCGGCGAAGAAGATTCGAGAGCTCAAGGGGCTCGGCGCGAAGATGGAGGAGAAGCTCCTCCACGCCATCGAACGGATGGGGACCACCGGCAAGGAGAAGCGCCGGCCCATCGGCGAGGCGCTTCCCATCGCACGGGAGCTGGTCGCCGAGCTCGAGAAACACCCCGCCGTCGAGCGCGCCCAGTACTGCGGAAGCGTGAGGCGTTTTCGTGAGACCATCGCGGACGTCGATATCGTGGTCGCCTCCCGAGACCCCTCGGCGGTCATGGAGAGCTTCGTCAAGATGCCCTCGGTCCGTGAGGTGATTGGTAGCGGCGAAACCAAGACGTCGATCTTGACCGCGACGGGGATGCAGGTCGACCTGCGCATCGTGGAGCCGGATCAGTTCGGCGCGGCTTGCCAGTACTTCACCGGATCCAAGGCGCACAACATCAAGCTACGCCAGCGGGCGCTCGAGCGTGGCTGGCTTCTGAACGAATACGGATTGAGCGAAGCGGAATCGGGGAAGGTGATCGCCTCGGAGTCGGAGGATGCGATCTACGCGGCCCTTGGGCTGACCCCCATCCCGCCCCCGATGCGCGAGGACCATGGCGAGATCGAGCGCGCCGCCCGGGGAGAGCTCCTTTCGGCGTTTCGTACCGAGGATTTTCGGGGCGACCTGCATGTCCACACCTCGCTCTCCGGAGACGGGCGCAGCTCTCTCGAAGAAGTCGTCGCGAGTGCAGCCGAGAGAGGCTACGCCTACATCGCCATCACCGACCACGCGGAGAATCTGGCGTTTAACGGAGTGACGCGGGATCAGCTCTTGGATCAACGGAAAAAGCTCGACGCCCTGCGAGCCCGGTATCCGAAGATGACGATTCTGCAAGGCGCCGAGCTCAACATCGGCCCGGACGGGGGGCTCGACTACGACGCCGTCTTTCGTCGCGGACTGGATTGGTGCGTCGCGGGCGTGCACTCGCAGTTCGAGCTCGATCGGGAGAAGCAGACCCGACGCATCCTCGCCGCGATGGAAGACGAGACGGTCGACGCCATCGCGCACCTCACCGGGCGAATGATCGGAAAGCGCGCCGGCATCGAGCTCGACATCGACGCCGTGCTCCAGAAGGCGGTCGAGACGGGAACCGCCATCGAGATCAATGCCGCCCTCGGGCGGTTGGACGCTTCGAGCGACGTCCTCTTCCGTGCCCGCGACTTCGACGTGACGTTCGTCGTCAGCACCGACGCCCACCATACGCGTGAGCTCGCGCGGATGGAATGGGGCGCTCTTCAGGCGACGCGCGGTTTCGTCGATCCTTCCCGGATCGCGAACACCTGGCCCCGGAAGAAATTCTTGAATTGGGCGCGGCAACACCGGAGCTGACGTCGTGGTGAGTGGTCCCGCGCGCATCTTTCTTCTGTCTCCCGCCGACTGCTCGGGTAAACGCGCGACGCTTCTCACGAGCTCGGGCGCGGCTTCCGATCTCGCGCGGCAAATGCGAACGGCCGCCGGGGCCGAGCTGGGAGAAGTCTTTAGTTTTGTGAGCAGTCTCTACTTTCGGGGAAAGCTGGCCTACGCTCGAGCCTTCGCGCGCGCGCCCGGGAATGCCAGTGGCGCCTACGTCATCACGCCCGGGGACGGCCTCCGTCCCCCGGAGTCCAGAATCACCCGAAAGGATCTCCGCCGATACGCGCGGGTTCCCATCGACCCCGCCGAAAGCCGCTACCGGGTCCCGTTTCTGCGCGATCTGGAAGCGCTCGCTGGAGAGGCGCGTGAGGCGGAAATCGTTCTCCTGGGAAGTATCGCTTCGAGCAAGTATGTGGAGCTTCTGACCGCGGTCCTCGGACGTCGCCTCCTTTTTCCTCGAGATTTCGTGGGGAGGGGCGACATGAGTCGCGGCGGGTTGATGCTGCGATGTGCCCGGGAGGGACGCGAGTTGCGCTATGTTGCGCTCCTCGGGGCCCAGCGTCGGGGCCCTCGCCCGGCCCGTCTGCCGCCTCTCGAGACACCGAGGTCGTGAGTCGATGCATGACGAATAGCGACTTGGACGGGGAAACGAGCGTGCGCCCAAGATGGTCTTCGCGTACGCCTCGGCGAGGCGATGTGCCGCAGAACGTGAGCGAACGAGTCGAGACGAGGAGGGTGTTGCCATGACGCAGGGACAGGGGGGACAGCAGCAAAAGAAGGGACTGAGCCCGGTCGCGTGGATTGCGATCGGTTGCGCCGGCATCTTGGTGCTAGCGGGCTTGGCGATGTTCTTCGGAGGTCTCTTCATTTTCAACAAGGCGAGAGACGTCGTTCAAGAAATGCAGGACGATCCGGCGCTCGCCACCGCGAGGCTGATCGCCGCAGCGAACCCGGATATCGAGCTGGTGGGAACGGATGAGGACCAAAAGACTGTCACTTTTCGCAACGAGGAGACGGGCGAGGAGTTCACGTTCAATTATCAGGACATCGAGGAGGGTAGGGTCACTTTCAGCTCCGACGAGCAGGCCGTCACTTATGAAGTCAATCGGGAGGCGAGCGGAGAGGGCGGTTTGACCGTCACTAGCGGCGAAGGAACGGCAACTTTGGGAAGCGTGAGCCTGGAGAAGTTCCCGGCTTGGTTACCGGTCTACCCGCAGACCGATCCCCAGGGAACTTTCTTCACCGAGAGCCCGGAGGCGACGATGGGCGCCTACACTTCAAGCACCCAAGACGACCTGGAAGCGGTTATCGACTACTACGCCACCGAGCTCGAGAAGGCGGGTCTCTCGGTAGACCAGAGGACGATTGTGCCCTCCGGCGGGCTTCTGGTTGCCCACTCACCCGATGACACACGAACCGTCTCCATTACCAGCTCAGTGGAGAACGCGGAAACGAAGGTGATGGTCAACTTCACGGAAAAGAAATAGTAGGGTCTCCCGCGCGCTCCGGTGGTGGCCGGTGGCAGTCATGGGGAGGTCTATTGGTTTCGTTTTGGCGGATCAGGGTCGGAACCCTCCGGACGGCGACCTGCGGTCGTGATCCAGCATGACCGATTCAACCGAAGCGCCCTCCAGACCACGGTTGTGGCGGCGATTACGTCGAACCTGCTACTGGCCGGGATGCCAGGAAACGTGTGTCTCAAGAAGGGTGAAGCGAACTTGCCCCGGCCAAGCGTTGTCAACGTGACACAGGTTCGCACCATCGACCGCGCTCGACTCGGGGAGAGGATCGGAGCACTGACTCCCCGACGACTTCGGGACGTACTTTCTGGACTCGCTCTGGTCTTCGGCATCGATGAACTGGAAGACGCCGGTCTCCAGTAAGACAAGCGGCTCTTGGTGGGAAGGTGGGTCGCGCGAACGCGCCCATAGCGTGGAATCGCTGGCCGAGAACCCCGAGTGACGAATGGTTTGCCGGAATAACCTTCCGATTCTATAATCCCGCGCTTGACTAACTCTGCTTCAACGTCCTGGGCGGACCGGCTCACGCCTCGCTTGGATCGGCAGGATCCCTACCTCCGGATTCATGCGGTCCGGATCTTCGTTCGTGATCAGGAGCGAAGCCTCCGATTCTTCGTAGACAAGCTCGGATTCGATCTGACCTTCGATGCCCGCCTTCAATCAGGCCATCGTTGGGTAGCGGTCGCCCCTCCCGACGGCACCGCGGTGCTCTCGCTCGTCGCACCCGCTCCCGACTCTGCGGAGTACAAGCTCATTGGTCGGCCGACCCACGTCGTCTTTGTTACTGAGGACGTCGCGGCCAAGTTCCGCGAATGGCGTAAGCGCGGAGTCCGCTTTCGTCATACACCGCGTCTAAAGCGCCTCAAGTATGAGCCGCCGCCGGTCGGGGGGCCGACTGCCGCCACGATGCCGTTCGAGGAGCAGACATCCATTTGGGGCGGAGTGTTCACCCGCTTCCAAGACATCGACGGAAATACTTTTGGGTTGGTGAGCTTCGACGAGGAGAGCCGGGCGGTCGAAATCCAACGGCGTGCGGTTGCAGAGAAGCTCGAGTCCGAGCGCCGATCGGCCCAAGAACTGGAAATTGCCAGAAAAGTGCAGGCAAGGCTCTTCCCCCAAACGCTGCCGCGCACCAACACACTCGAGTATGCCGGTATCTGCATACAGGCTCGCCAAGTGGGCGGCGACTACTACGATTTTCTGAATCTAGGCCAAGAACGCCTCGGGCTGGTCATCGGTGACATTGCCGGGAAGGGAATCGCTGCCGCTCTCTTGATGGCCAATCTTCAGGCGAATCTCCGCAGCCAGTGCGCGATCGCTTTGGATCAACCGCAACGGTTCTTGCGATCCGTGAACCAGCTCTTTTACGAGAACACGCCCGAGAGCGCCTACGCCACGCTCTTTTTTGCCGAATACGACGACACGGAGGGACGTTTGCGCTACGCGAATTGCGGGCATCTTGCCGGCCTCCTCCTACGGAGCGATAACACCGTCGAGAGGCTTCCCTCTACCGGCGCGGTTCTGGGACTCTTCAAGGACTGGGATTGCTCGATCGGGGAACGCCGGCTCTTCGCTGGAGACTCGCTCGCGCTCTACACCGATGGCATCACCGAATCGTTCAACGATGCCGGAGAAGAGTTCGGAGAAGAGCGTCTGATCGAGACGTTGCGGCGGCATCGGGAATTACCTTCTCACGCCTTGATTGCTTCGATTGTTGAGGAGGTTCGGCAGTTCAGCCCTCATGAACAGTACGACGACATCACCGTGATTGTTGCCAAGCGCAGAGAGAACTGAGGACTTGGTGCTCGTCCTAAGGGTTTCCGTCCTCCCATCATTCTCTTTACCGCACCGGTTCGACCCACGGGACGTGGGTTGTTATTTGACGGCGTCAAGACGCTGCTGTTAGCATGCGCGCGCAGCACGTCCGGCCATCGAGGTTGAGGTGCAGAAAGCCCTAGAAATAATGAGGAGGTGGCTATGCTTTCCACAATTCTGTCGCGCTATTGGTGGATGACTCTCATCCGCGGAGCCATCGCGATCTTGTTCGGAATCATGCTCTTCGTCTGGCCTCAGATCTCGCTCGTTTCGCTGGTGCTCGTGTTCGGCGCCTTCGCCCTCGCGGACGGAGTCGCCAACGTGGTGACCGCTATCGGTGGACGGCAAGAGCACGAAAGCTGGTGGGTCCTCCTGCTGGCGGGTCTCGCGGGAATCGGCATCGGCGTTCTCACGTTCTTCAACCCCGCGGTAACGGCCCTGGCGCTTCTTTTCTACATTGCCATCTGGGCCATCGCCACCGGGCTTCTTGAGATCGTGGCCGCCATCCGGCTGCGGAAGGAGATCGAGGGGGAGTTCTGGTTGGCCCTTTCCGGCCTCGCCTCCGTTGCCTTCGGAATGATCCTCGTCGCGAGGCCAGGTGCGGGGGCGCTCGCGGTGCTCTGGCTGATCGGCGCGTACGCCATCGCGTTCGGGGCGATGCTTCTCGTCCTGGCGTTCAAGGCGCGCGGCTTC
This sequence comes from Vicinamibacteria bacterium, assembly GCA_050747785.1. Taxonomy (GTDB): domain Bacteria; phylum Acidobacteriota; class Vicinamibacteria; order Marinacidobacterales; family DATDRI01; genus CBDANW01. Next base: position 741 of record JBOGJF010000291.1, on the reverse strand, counting down.
GTGAAGCGGGTCAAGGCTGCGGTCTCGACCTCCTGAGCTTCACTCCGGCGTTGCGGAACCCGAGAGAGCCCGGAGCCGGATCCCGTGAGTCAGCCGTCTCGCGCACCTCGCTGAGTCGTGCCAGCGTGAAAGCGGCAAGCGCCATCAAGAGATCGCGGACCGCCACATCGAGGAAGGTCCCGGTGCTCACCCAGTTGATGGCGATCGCCACCAACCACGCGCCGGCAATGCACCCGCCCACGCGGGTGTAGCCAGCGAGGACCCAGGGTTGACCGCCCGGGCATCACTTGTTGGGCGAAGTGGATGCGGACACGGGCTTCACGACCGGCCCGTCGTTAGCGATTTCGAACACGACGCTTGTCGTGCTCGACGGGCAGCAAAGTGGATCCTCAGCCGTGTAGCGCAGGTACTCGGCTGTCACCTGATTGCCGTTCCGAAGAGACACGTGACTGAGGGCACCGTCGGTCCGACTGTCCATCGCTTCTGGGGAGAGTGTCCCGGCGAAGACACCGTGCACGAATACAAAGGCCTGATACTGCCACGGCCGGCACATCCCGTCGTAGCTGGCCGTGCCTCGGATCACAACGATCTGCCAACCGCCCTGATACGCACCTTCCAGGTACCACCCCTCAGCCCGAACAAGCCCGTCTCCCGCCAACTCCGCCGGGCGCGCCAGCTCTCGGCAACGGGGATCGATCTCTCCTTGAACGGGAGGTGCGGCGGGAATGGACAGGCCGGGCT
>JBOGJF010000290.1:0-5331 GCA_050747785.1 Vicinamibacteria bacterium | reverse complement strand
CCGAGAACGTCATCCGCTGGGTAGTCGAAGCCTGCCCGCGTCGGATTGGACTCGGTGAGATCCAGTACGTCCGCGCCGGCCGCCCGCTTTTCCTCCAAGAGACGGGAAAGCCGGTTCGAGGCGAAGTCCCAATTCAGTCTCCGTGAGAACATCGGCGACAGGATAGACGATGACTCGACGTTTCTCACCTGAATATTGGTGGAGCGTGACTACTTTGCCAGAGGAACTCTTCTGGAGCGACGCGGCGCTCGGTCTCGCGTAACGAGCGGAACTCCGTGCACGACGCTCGTGGCCGCAATGAGTTGATCGGCCGGATCGCCCCGAATGTCTAGGCGGCAACTCTCCCTGCAAATCTCCCAAGTGAGAGGCCAAGTGTAAATGCGGCGGAGCGTACGCGCCACTTCCGCGTCGTTCACGTCAATGTCGACCCGACGCAATTCGGCGAGCTTACATATCTCCCAAAGAACGATGGCTGAGATGCTCCATGGTTGCGAGGCGAGAAGCTTTCTCTCCGCTGGCTTCAGAGTACCGCTCAGCGCGTACAGCAAAATGTGGGTATCAAGATTGAGCATCCCACTCGAGCCCGGTTGAGAGAATGTCGCCTCGTATGCGGATCTTGTCCTTTAGGCTGCCAATGAGTCCCGCAGCCTCCGTTTCGATGGGAATCAACTTGGCAATTGGCTTTCCGTGCTTCGTCACGATGATCCCTTCAGGACCTACCTCGTCGAGAAGGGCCAGGCATTTCTCCTTGAACCGCGCGGCGGCGATCGTCTTTGGCTTCACAGGGGACATTCTGCTACTGGACACAAATTCTGTCCAGCCATAAAGACTGTCCACCTCGGCAGAGGGAGATAACTACGAGGAGGTGGTGGCGGTGCGCGCGAGATAGGCTCGAGCTTCGGCGAGCTCGCGCAGCTCGGGATCGGCGTGCTTCCAGAGGTCGAGGAAGCGTTGGTACTCGGCCCGCGCCGCGGCGGTGTTGCCGGTCTGGTCTAGCAGCCGGGCCAGCGCGAGGACGTACCGAGGCTCGAGCATCGCGGTCCACTTGGATTCCACGTCCGGCGTGAGGAGGCTTCGGTAGATCTCGATGGCGCCCGCCAAGTCGCCTTGTGCCACCTTCACCCGCGCCAACCCGTCGCGCATCGGCGGGTTGTTGACCGCGAGGCTCTCGACGGGGCGCGTCATATGCAGGTGCATCTTGATCTCGGGCTCCGCCGCTGAGAATGCGGCGGCGGCCGTCGGGAGATCGCCTTCGGCAAGGGCGATCTCGCCCTCGAGCGCGTGGAAGGCAAAGTTCAACAGTAGCTGCTTGGGACCGGAGACGTCCCTCTGCGCCTCCCATCGCTCGCGCGCGGAGGAGACGTCGCCCGAGCGTGCCTCCGCGGTCCCAGCGAGGAGCTGCGTGAAAAGCGTTTGCGCGGTTCGTTGCTGTGCGTCTTCGAGCTCGGGGATAAGCTCCAGAGCTCTGCGCGTCGCTCCCAGTGTCTGCGCGTAGTCCCCACGTTCGAGCGCTAGACTTGCCTCGAGCAGCAAGAGGGGAACGACCGACTCCGCTTGATCGAGGCTTTCCGCTAGCTGGAGCCCGAGCGCGATCTGCTTCTGGGCTTCCCGATAGCGTCCCTCGCGCGAGTCGATGAAGGCACCCAAGAACGCCGTCACCGGTTGCAGCGTCCGGAAGCCAGCAGTCGCGATGCCCTTCTCTCTTTCGGCAATTTCCTCTCTCGCCTCGTCGTAGCGTCCCAGCATCGCGAAGCCCCAGGCACGGCCGGTATGGGCGTTGAAAAACGTCGGATCCACCTCGAGCGCTCGTGCATAGCTCTCGAGCGCCTTCGCGGGTTGGCCGGTGAAGAGATATGCCTCCCCCATGCTGTCGAAGGGATTGGGCTCTTCAGGGTTCAGCTCCGCGTAGGTATCGAGCTCGCGAAAAGCTTCCTGGTAGCGTCCAGCGTAGAGGAGATAGTAGGCGTACTGATTGTGAACGGTCCCCGCCATCGGCACCGCGGCGGTTCCTCGTGCCAGAGTTTCGAGCGCCTTTTGTGGCTCGTTGAGCGGGCCGTTATAGACCATCGCCAGGTTGGTGTAGGCATCCGCTTCATCCGGATAACGGATCAAGAGCTCCTCGAGGAGATCTCGAGCTCGCTCGGGGTCATTGTCATCATGTCTAGCAAAGTGTGCCTCGATGAAGAGCCGTTGCCGTTCGGGGAGACGATCCAGGTGCTCGCTGACTTTCTTGCGATACGTTTCGACCAAGGTTGCATCCCCCCAAAGGGGAGCGAGGTAGTAGAGCTCGAATTTGGCGATCGCGAAAGATGGATCGATCTCGACCGCCCGTTCCAGATGCTCCCTGGCGTCGGCCCATCGGAAATTCCGAGAGGCCTCGAGTCCCTCGACATAATGGCGGTAGGCCTCGAGAGAAGCGGTGGTGACCTCGGCGATCCCGCGTTCCAACGGAGCTTTGGTCATGTTGAGGCTGTCCCGTATGCGTCCCGTCAGCTCGTCTACCAGTGGGAAAACGTCGTTTCCTCTCACGCTATGAGCCGAGAGGATGCGTCCGCTCCCCACATCTTCGACTTGCACGTCGATGCGGATCTGATCGTCCAGTTTGTAGATACTTCCCCCCACCACCGCCCCCGCTCCGGCGCGGCGTGCGATCTCCGGTACCAGGCTAGCGTCGATGGCCTCGAGCTCGTCTTTTCCGATCTGCCTCAGGATTTCTTGGATCCGCTGCCGGCTGACGACGTCGAGGCCGGGCGTCTGCGCGAGGTCGGTCACCAGCATGTTGGGAAGACCTTTGGCGAGCCAACGGATCTCCTCAGACCCGGTGTTGTCCTCGAAGTACATCACCGCGATGGCCGGGCGTCCCGATGCTCCGATGCCGGTCGGTTGCGCGTCCCGGGAGAAGAAAAAACTCGTCGCGAAAACGAGCGCGAGCGCGAACGCTGCGAGGACACCGTTGCGGAGAATGCTCGATGTACTGGACCGGAAGGAAGGACGCGCCCCGCTGCCCATTTCCTCGCGAAGGGCTCGGATGTCGTTGGCCAGATCTCTCATCCGCTGGTAACGACCGCTTGGCTCTTTGGCCAAGGCCTGCCGCAGGATGGAGGGGAGCGCGGGAGCCAGAGCGGTTACGTCCTCGGGTAGCGGATGGGGGCTCTCCTTGAGGATCGCACTGAGCGTCTCGGCGACGCTCGGCCGCTGGAACGGAGACGAGCCGGTGAGCATTTCCTGCATGACGACGCCGAGCGAAAAGACGTCCGTTTGTGCGTCCACCGGTTTCGCCCGGGCTTGTTCGGGCGACATGTAGGCGACGGTACCGAGAAGCAACCCGTCCTGAGTCTTGATGAGCGTTTCCGCCTCGTGCTCGACGGTGTTTTCCCTGTCGTCAGCCGGGCGAGGCTCACCGAGTTTCGCGAGACCGAAGTCGATGATCTTGGCGTAGCCATCTTCGGACAGTAGCACGTTCTCCGGCTTGAGATCGCGATGGACGACGCCTCGTTCATGCGCCTTGGCGAGCGCTTCGGCGATCTGGTTGGCGAGCTCGAGTGATCGGCGGACGCCGAGCTTTCCTTCGCTAATGGCATCGCGCAGACTGGCACCCCGCACGTACTCCATCACGATGAACGTGCGGCCGTCGACGTCGCCGATGTCGTAGATGGCGGCGATGTGCGGATGCTCCATCGAGGCAGCGGCCCGAGCCTCCTGGATGAAACGTTGCTTACGGGATTCGTCTCGGGTCAGATTCTCGGGAAGGAACTTGAGGGCGACTTTCCGATGCAGCTTCGTGTCATCGGCCAGGTAGACCTCCCCCATGCCGCCTTGGCCGAGTTTTTCGAGGATCCTGTAATGAGAGACCGTTGATCCGACCATGACCCGAAACCCTCGGTCATTATAGCGTTCCACCAAGAAGGAGGGCGGAGCGTTGGAAAAGGGCCTTCTAGAGCCGACCGGATGCGTGTTCTATGGCTTCGGTGAGCTCGGGAAGCTCGGGGTCTGCGCCCTTCCACAGGTCGAGGAAGCGTTGATATTCCCTCCGTGCGGCCGTCGCATCGCCGGACTCTTTGAAAAGCCTCGCCAACGCTAACACGTACCGCGGCTCGAAGGCTGCGGTCCACTTGGATTCCACGGACGGCGTGAGGAGGGCGCGGTAGAGGGCGATGGCCTCGTCCAGATCGCCTTGCGCTTTCTTCGTGCGCGCCAATCCGTCACGGAAGGGAAGATTGTTGGAGAAGGCCGACCAGGCGCCGTGAGCGTTGTTGAACCATGCCTTGTGCTCGGGCTCTGCGGCCCGGAAAGCTTCCTCGGCAGCCGCCAAGTCCCCGGCGGCGAAAGCGATCTCGCCGGCGAGGCCGCGGGGCCATCGGTTCGTGATGAGGTCGTCGGGATGATAGACGTCCTTCTGAGATTCCAGATGTTCCCGGGCGGTGTCCAGGTCTCCGCCTCGCGATTCGGCGACCCCCGCGAGAAGGTACGCCAACATTTCCCTTCGCGGTTTCAGCATTTCATCGTCGAAGAGCTCCTCCGCTTCGCTCACGCTCTCGAGCGCCAGTGAACAATCACCCCGCTCGACCGCGACTTGAGCTCTCAGCAGGAGAAGATCGGCTTGCAGGTCGGGCTCCTCGGCCTCTCCGGCCTCGCGGATGCCTCGGCGGATCTCGGCCTCCGCTTCCCGATAGCGGCCCAATCGCGAAAAGACGAACGCGCGCGCAAAACGAACGCTTGCCGTCGATAGCTCTCCTCCGGCGAAGACCGCTTCGCTCTTGGAAACTTCCTCCAGCGCTTCGTCATAGCGGCCCATGACTGAGAAAGCCCACGCGCGACCCCCGTGAGAAGCGATGAACGTCGGATCCACTTCGAGCGAGCGCGCGTATTGCTCGAGCGCTTTCTCCGGCTGGCCGGTGATGAGGTAAGACTCCGCCAAGCTGTCGTGGGGGTTGGGCTCGTCCGGTTCGAGTGCGGCGTAGATCTCGAGCTGCTCGACGGCTTCCTGATAGCGTCCGGTTTCTAGTAATTGATAGCCGTACTGGTTGCGCAGCATGCCGGAGTCGGGGTTGGCATCCACGCCTCGCTTCAAGGCATCGGTCGATCGAGAGATCTCGTTCCCCGTGAAGTAGATTTTCCAGAGAGCGTGATAGGCATCCACTTCGTCGGGATACCGCCGGACGAGTGTTTCCAGGAGCTCTTCGGCTGTCTCCGGATCGTTATCCTGTTCCACAGCGTTGGTGGCCTCGACGAGGACTCTCTGTCTTTCCGGTAACCGATCCACGAGGTCCAGGACCCTGTCCATATACTCATCGTTCTTGCCCGCCTCGCCGACCCGCTCCGGGGTGTGGG
>JBOGJF010000289.1:0-8803 GCA_050747785.1 Vicinamibacteria bacterium | reverse complement strand
TCCTTGAGCTCCTCCTCCGCCTTCAAACGAAGGGCACGCGAGAGACTCCCGTGATGCGCCATGACGGTTTGCTCACCGAACCGCTCCGCCAGGTGATGGGAGACTCTCTCCGATAGCCGACGCGTATTGACGAAGACCAGCGTGGTCCGATGTGCGGAGATGAGCTCGGCGAGGCGATCGTAAATCTCGTTCCACATCTCATTGGTCGCCACGACGCCCAGCTCGTCTTGCGGCACCGTAACCGCGATATCCATCTCGCGGCGATGACCCACGTCCACGATGCGTACCGCGTCACCGAGAAAACCAGCAACCTGTTCGATGGGTTTCACGGTCGCGGAGAGTCCGATACGCTGAGGGCGCGGGGCGCCGCTCTTGACGACGAGATCCTCCAGACGCGCGAGAGATAGAGCGAGATGCGAACCGCGCTTGCTCCCAGCGACGGCATGGATCTCGTCGACGACGACGGTACCGACACCGCGAAGCATCTTTCGACTCTTCTCCGCGGTCAGCAGAATGAAAAGCGACTCGGGTGTCGTTACCAGAACGTGAGGTGGCGTGCGCAACATGGACTGTCGTTCCCAAGCGAGCGTGTCCCCGGTGCGAACCGCGGTACGAATGGGCGCGAGCGGCGTGCCGTCCTCGTCGGCGAGCGCGGAGATCTCCGCGAGAGGTCGCTCGAGGTTCTTCTGAATATCGTTGCTGAGCGCTTTGAGGGGAGAAACGTAGAGCGCGAACGTCCGGTCGGGGAGGGCACCCGTGGCCGCGGAGCGCACTAGCTCATCGAGGCAAATCAGGAAGGCGGCGAGCGTCTTTCCGGAGCCGGTGGGCGCCGAGATGAGGACGTCGCGGCCGGAGCGGATCTCGGGCCATCCCCGGACTTGCGGCTCGGTCGCGGCCGCGAACCTCGCGGCAAACCAGCTAGCAATCAAGGGATGAAAGTCGGGAAGCATGGGCCCTTCCGGCGTCGATATGCCTGATCTGACCGTCAAGCGATCAGATGGCTATTCTAGCTCGATTCCTTGCACGCCGCTCCCGCGCGTTCCGCCAGGGTTCATCCTCGCCGGTCGCGTCCGAGACCACGGGGTGGAGATTACCACGCCGGAGGACGGGCTCGGGGGATCCCTCGCGGAAGGGGTGACCGCTACTACGGAGCCCGACCCGGAAGGAGGTTATGCTCCGTCAACGGAGCATTTTCTTGAACATACTGCCCAAGGAGCTTTGAGCCTTGCGCAGTTTCTGATTAGCCTGCCGTGCTCCGCTGTGATTCGGGTCGAGGCGCAGCGCTTCCTGAAACTGCTGCGTCCCTCGCCCCGCTCTACCCATGGCCACGTAAAAGCGTCCGAACTCGCAGTACAGATCTGCGCTCTGGGGAGCATAGTGCAGGGCTCGTTGGAATTGGCGTTCAGCATGCTTTTCGAGGCCCTTGCACCTGCCGAGGGCGCAAGCGAGAAGCGCGTTGTACCTGGCGTTTTGAGGTGCGATCTCCAAAAGCTCGGTAAGCAACGGGACCGACGGTCGCCAGTCGTTGACCGCGATGTGGAGCTCGACAGTCTCCAGAAGCTGCCGCTCCCTCCCCGCGGTGTCATCGTTCTGCTTGCTGGTGCTCGGCGGGCTGGGCGCGCTGGAAGGGCTTGATTCCCTCTTTGTCACCGGACCGGGTTCGGGAGCCGTCGCCAGTTCCGCCGGAGGATGAGCCGCGAGCCCACCGGAGCTCGACGACGTGGACTGGTTCGACGCTTCGGTCTTCTCCTGGAGCTCCGTCGGCCGAGCTCCGGAGAACACACGGGACCTCCGGTCGAAAGGCGTCAGAATTCCCGAGACGAGAAGCCCGTACACGGCCCGCAGGATGTCGCGTGGATCTTCAGAAAGACTCTCTTCAAGTGACCGAAGATTCGCACCTTGCTGCATCGCATCGACGATGGCTTGCTCGAGGGGTTGCAGTTTGGTCAGCTTCAAGAAGGCCGGTGGCGGGGAAACACACCTGAGAGGCGTTTCCCTCCCGGGAAGTCGGGACCGCATCAAAGCGTTAGCCGGAATCCGACGCACCCCGAACAGGAGGAGTTGGCCGGTGAACAGCTTCACCTTCAACTCGGGCGGCACGCGAGGAGCTCTTTCCTCCATGACATACTCGCCCTCTTGAAGCGGAAAGAGGGAAAGCACGATTTTCCCCAGTTGACTGCCCACGTTGCGGATCACCTCGTGCGAAGACATCCACCCCGCGGCGACGAGAGCTTCGCCGAAGCGAATTCCGCCAAGGCGCATCCGCTCGTCGATGATCTTGAACTGCTCTTTCGAGATCTTTCCAGTCTGGAGCAAACAGTTGCCGAGTCGGTCACGGATTAGGTTGCTCTTCGCAAAAACGATCACGCCTTTCTCGAAGTGAACGCTCTTGGTAGCTGCCCCCGAGGAAACCACGAGCTCTGCACTCAGTCCGTGACGCTCAATGTGAGTGACCAGCGGGGGAAGACCTATCGAGGCAAGCGAGCCCTTCGCCGGGACTCTGACGTGCGGGCTTGCGCTTCCTGCTTTGTAGAGTGCGGGGTCGGTGAGTGAGGCAGCGGTCGGAAGAGCCATATGTTAGCTCCGAGTACATCTATGAGCGCGGCGCCGTCCGCCCCTCATAGACAATGGTTTGAGTGGAAGGTTCAACAAACAAGTGTACCGCTAGTTAGCTGCCGAGAAAGTGATCCTTGTCGTATGGTTCTTACCATCCACGTGGGCCGGGTGCTTTTCCCTATGGGCCGTGGGAGAGGCACCATCCCCAGAGTCGTCTCGTCGTGAGCGATCTTGCCGTCTGGCTCGGCGCTGGTTGAGGTTTTCAGGCGATTCGCTCAAGATCGGGTTGGTCGGTTACCGAGACGTCCCAACGCCGGGAGCAATGGTGAAGATGAAAGCACGCTCAGTGGTGGTTCGTACGTATTTTGCTTCTTTCCTGCTTCTCGTGGCCGCTTCGATCGTCTTTCCGCAGGAAGCGCGCGAGACTTCGGAGGAGCTGCACCGCCTGTTCGACGAGGCCTGGGCCTTCCGGCTGAAGGAGGACCCGCTCGCCGCTACCGCGGTCGGGGTACACGGATACGACGACCGGCTCCCGTCCGTGACTCCGGAGGATCTGAGGCGCCGCGACGACGCCAACCGAGACTTCCTGCGCAGGTTGCTGGTGATCGATCGAGCGAAGCTGGGCTCGGGTGACCGCATCAGCTATGAGATGCTCGAGCGGCAGTTGCGCGATGAGATCGAGGACTACGCGCTCAAAGGGTATTTGATCCCGCTGACGGCTGAGTGGGGCTTCCATATGGCTTTCGCCAGGCTCCCATTCGAGGTTCCGCTCGAGGCGGCCCAGGACTACGAGAACTACATCGCGCGCCTACGCGCTTTCCCAGCTTATGTCGACCAGTACATTGGCCTACTGCGACAAGGGATCGAAACGGGAATGACGCTACCTCAGGTCGTCCTGGAGGGGTACGAGGACACGATCGGCGCCCACATCGTCGAGGAGCCCACCGAGAGCGTGTTCTACACGCCTTTTGTCAACTTTCCCGTCGGAGTGCCCGAAGAAGACCGCGCCGCGTTGCGCGAGCGAGGCATCGCCACGATCGAAGAAAGTGCCGTAGCGGGCTATCGGAGTTTCTTCGCGTTCATGGTGGACGAATACATACCGAGCGCGAGGAACACGATAGGAGCCTCGGAGCTTCCCGACGGCCGAGCGTACTACGATCACCTGATCCGACACTTCACGACGCTGGACATCACCGCAGAAGAGATCCATCGGCTGGGACTGGCCGAGGTCGAGCGAATACGTAGCGAGATGAAGGACGTCATCGAAGCCCTGGGATTCGAAGGTGGTTACGCGGAGTTCCTCGAGTTCCTACGCACTGACCCGCGGTTTTATGCGAGCACGCCGGAAGCGCTGCTCCAGCAAGCTGCCTACATCGCAAAGAAGGCAGACGGCAAGCTTCCCTCTCTCTTCAAGACCTTGCCGCGGCTGCCTTATGGTGTGGAGCCCGTGCCCGACGATATTGCTCCGAGGTACACGGGCGGCCGCTACATCCCCGCACCCATCGGAAGCACGCGTCCCGGCTATTATTGGGTGAATACCTCTGCGTTGGACAGCCGACCCCTGTACGTGCTCACGTCGCTCACCCTGCACGAGGCGGTTCCTGGCCATCACCTACAGACCGCGCTGACACAAGAGCTCGAGGATCTGCCGGCCTTCCGCCGGGCGGCGTATATCGACGCGTTCGGTGAAGGCTGGGGCCTCTACGCCGAATGGCTGGGGCTCGAAGCCGGGATGTACGAGGACCCCTACAGCAACTTCGGCCGCTTGACCTACGAGATGTGGCGGGCGTGCCGACTCGTCGTGGATACTGGCCTGCACGCCTTTGGCTGGACGCGCCAGCAGGCCATGGACTATTTGGCGTCCAACACGGCACTATCGCTCCACGAAGTGCGCACCGAGGCCGACCGCTACATCTCTTGGCCCGGACAAGCGTTGGCCTACAAGATGGGTGAGCTAAAGATCAAGGAGCTGAGGCGAAGGGCGGAAGACGCCTTGGGTGCGCGCTTCGACGTGCGCGAGTTCCACGACGTGATCCTAGCCCACGGCACCGTGCCCCTGGACGTACTCGAGCGGCAGGTCGATGACTCTATCGATGCGAAGCTGAACGCGATGCCTTGGGCGCCGGATGTCAGGCGTCGTTGAGCGTGGGTGCGAACCTCAGCCTCCTCAGACCTCAGACCTCCTTTACAATCCTCGCTTGGCGTCGATAAGCCTGATCCCCACAAGCAAGCGGGTCAGACGCGCTTTACATTTCCTTGCCTGGCGTCGCTATAGGTAAGCCGTCAGACGCCGGTCCAACCGAGCTCCCGGCTGTTCATGTAGAGAGTCCATCCCAAGATGTGGGCCTCGATGACCGCAAGGTAGGCGGTGCTCATGTGGGCGAGGATGCCTCCCAGGAAGGGAACGTTCCGCGCTATCATTTCGAGAGCGAATTGCGCGGCGCCAATCACCGCGATGGCAACGACGAGAATCGCGTAGTCCTTCTTGATCTTGAGAATGTGGCTCACCACGACGTTTGGACGGAGCGCGAGCCACTTGTTGTCCCAGACCGCACTCATGCCAAGGGCCATGGGGTAGTAGACGAGGGCCACGAGAACGAGAGGGACATTGAGAAACCAAAGCGCTCCCGGCGTCTTTTGCTCCGAGAAGGTTCGATAGACGAGATATCCGTTCAGCAAGATGATCGGAGAGAAGACGATGAGCATCACGCAAAAGGCGACCAACCCCGTCGCGGCCAGATCCATGGGGTCGATGCTTTCCGGTCCGGAGCTCATCTGCTTGTCTCCCTTGGCCGAACGCCAGACCACATGAACCAAATAGGAGAGACCAATTAGATAGACGAGCAGAGCGATCCCGAACAAGTAGATTCGGAAGGCGTTTCCCCCCTGGCTCCCTAGCCACAGGAAAAAACCAATCCCCACGGTGGTAATCCATGCGCCCTCCCGCAAGGGGTAGACGACGACCTCGTCGAGCCGCCTCCAAAAAGGCTTCTCGCTCCAACGCGGATCGGCTGGCTTCAAGACGTCGTCACAGGCCGGGCAGGTTCGCAGGGAGGCGTGAACCGACGCGGGGGCTGGCTTGCAGGCTCCGCAGTAACCCCGGCCACATTGGTTGCAAACGAGCTCGGCCAACCGTTTGGCGTGACGCCAGCAATGGTGCTGTATCTGGACCTCCAGATCTGCGAAGCAGCCGTCGAAGCGGGGATGCTCGACGATGGGAGCGAAGTCTCTCCCGTTCTCCGAGATCAGATCCCAAGGCAGGATCCTTTGGGTGAGTAGCTCACGCTGGAGGTGACGCTCGGTGATCCTCTCGGTCTCGCCTGCCGGCGTCTTGAGAAAGAGAACGGCGTCCGCCGGCGTTTCCGTCCCGGACGCCGAAAGAGGATCTGCAGTTGGGAAGGTACCCGCTTCGTGTGCGACCTCCGGCTCCGAGGTGACCTCTCCGCGTACCGAGATCGTCTGGCCACACGCAGGACAGCTGCCGCTCAAGCCTCGAAGCGGTACCCGCTCACGTGGGACGCGAAGCGACCTCCCGCAGTGCCCGCACTGGAAGTCGAAGACGCCGCTCACGCTCTGAGCCGCTCCCCTATTTGAACCAGGACGCCGGCGCGAAGAGCAGCTCGCGTAGGGCTTCCCAATCCTGCCGTACGTCCGCCATCTCGAACGGAACCACTTCCTCTCCGGCTCCCGCGAACTGGATCGCCAAGTTCTCCTCGGAAGCCCAGGACTCACCGAAGTCGACGAGAAGGTTCATGACCGTCTCTCTGGCTTGGAGATGCTGGATGTTCTTACCCATTGCGGCAGCGAGATCGGTCGCGTACTCGGAGAGAAGCGCGCCGTCTCCTCGCTCCGCCGTGGATTTCTGGAGCAAGTTCTCGATTTTTTCGATTTGCGCGCGATAGGGCTCCGGATCGTTCCGCTCATCCACGATCCCGCAACTTGCCAGCGCCAAGCCGATCGCGGCTCCGGCGAGCCAAACGACCGGCCGAAATGCAAACGTGCCCATGGGATCCTCCTCCTATTGGATTGTTTGTGGATTCTTGGAGAGTGCTTGTTGCGATTATCTCGCCGGGCGTGCCTTTTGGCAACCGAACGGCGCCAAGCGCTACCCCTTCTGCGCGGAAGACAAGCGCTTGTGCTGGTACAGCTCGCCGTCTTGGAATCCGAGGCGCCGATAGTACTCTCGGGTGCCGACGCTCGAGATGACCGCGAGGCTCGCGAACCCCGCGTCCTCGGCGAGCCGTTCGGCGCGGGTGATGAGCCTTTGACCGAGGCCGGTATGTTGGGCCTTCTGCTCGTCCCTCTCGCCCAGGCCGGCCGCCGCCCCGTAGATGTGAACCTCTCGGATCATGGCGCTGGTGCGGATCTCGTCGATGAAGGAGCCCCGATCCGGCAGCGCAAGCCGCAGGAATCCGGCGATGCGGCCCACGTCGTCGGTGAACTGTAAGAACATCTCTTCTCCAACGGAGCTCCGGTAGCGAGTCTCGTCGAGCCGCAGATGCTCTCCCCGAACGCGCTCGCCGCGAATCTCCCGGCTCCGAATGTCGCGACACCGGCCGCCGCGCGCGGCTAGCTCCGCTTCCGCGAGACCCCTGAAGTTCGTTGTCTTGTTTCCATCCACAATGTCGTCACCGGGGATGTCACGGATCACACGGCTGACTCGGCAGTAGCTGGGAACCGCGCCCAGGCACGCTACCAAGACTTCCAAAAGCTCATCCTTGGCGTAGGGCCGCCACTTCCCCGCCCGATAGGCCTTCATGAGCTCCGCGCTCTCGATCAAGCTGCATGGGTAAATTTTGAGCTCGTCGGGCCGGAAATCCGCGTCGGAGAACAAGCGGGCGAAGTCGGCGATGTCGCGCTCGGGTGTGGACCCATAGAGATTCGGCATCCAGTGAGCCTGGATTTTGAAACCGGCCTGGCGCAGAAGATGGATCGCCTTCCGCGTCGTGGCGACATCGTGACCGCGCTTGTTCAGAGACAACACATCGTCGGAAAGGCTCTGGATCCCAATCTGTACCTTGGTGGCCCCCAAGTGGCGGATACGCTCCACCTCGGTCTCCGTGACGTAGTCCGGCCTCGTTTCAATCGACAGCCCCACACAGCGGTGAGAGCTCGCTTCGTTCTGGCGCTGAGCGCGCTCGAGTTCACGGCACGAAGACAGCTCCGATTCGCTTACCAGCTCGCCGTCTTCGACCGATCGCAGAAAACTCGAGACCACGTCGTTGTATGGATTGGACTCGAACCCGCCATCGATCCGCTCTTCGAGCTCGAGATAGTTCACTCGATGATGCTTGGGTTCCATCAGGAGCTCACCAGCATCGAAATCGTTCATGGCTTCGAAACAGCGACGAATGAACCAATACTGATAACCCTCGGGGTAAAAAGACCAGGTACCACCGAGAACGATGAGCTCGATCTTCTCGATGGGATGGCCCATGCGACAAAGAGCGCTTAGGCGCGAATAGGTTTGCTCGTAGGGATCGAACGCGTGCTGGGCGGCGCGTTGCGCTCCCGGCTCACGGGAAAGATAGCTCTTGGGCATGCGGACGTCGTTTGGACAGAAGATGCATTGACCGGGGCAGGGAAAAGGCTTGGTGAGGACGGTGACCGGCGTGACGCCGCTCAGGGTTCGCACCGGTTTCATCTTGAGTTTCTCGATGAATTGGGCCGTCCGGTTCGACCGTCGGTCCGTCTGTGCTAAGTATCGATAGCCCTGGATGATCTCACTCTTGGAGAAGTACTCTTTTCCACCTTTGGGGTACTTGCGAAGTATTCGGTTCAACTCACGTTGGTCGACTCCGGCGCACGCCTCGATCTCTCGAACGATGCTTCGCAGCTCCATTTCATGAAGCTCGGGCTCGAAGCGGTAGGGTGTCAACCACGTCGCTTTTTTCATACACTCAACCCGTGGATTGGTCGACCATTCTAGCACTCAACGCCATCAACCGGGATTTCTACACCCAGCGAGCGGAAGAGTTCGCTGCCACACGAGGCGGGCCGTGGCGGGGTTGGCGGAGGCTGCTGGAACCATTGCAGGCATGCGAAGAGCCGCTCTCCGTGCTGGACGTTGGCTGCGGGAACGGACGATTCGGCATGTTCCTCAGGGAGAATCTGCAGAAGCCTTTCCGCTATGTGGGCATCGAGGTCAGCGCCGCCGCTCTCGAGAGCGCCCGGGAGAACCTCTCCGGGATGCCCGCGGTGACGCTCCTCGAGCACGACGTCACCGCCCATCTCAACGAACCTCTCA
>JBOGJF010000288.1:0-3295 GCA_050747785.1 Vicinamibacteria bacterium | reverse complement strand
CTCCTCACTCGACGCGGAGCGTCGGCGACGGGAGTTCCTGACTTGCTTCACGATGCTCGGTGCTAAAGCCGAAGGCTATTTTCAACGTCTCTTCAAGGGGCCCCGGCCGAAGCATTCTGAGCTGGTTTCGTTTGCTCTTGAGCCAAGGGGCTCTCAGCCGAACAAGGGTCGGCTGTGTCCGCTCTGCAACCTCCCAGCCTCCAATCTTCAATTGCACGCGCGTGGACCAGGTATCGTCGACGTCATCCGAAAGGACTTCCCTCAATGGAAACAGGAGATGGGCCTTTGCCTCCAATGCGCGGACCTCTATGACGCACGGGCTAAGCAGATGCTGGCGTCACTCGGCGGTTAGCTCATACGGCAGCGTGGCCAGACGCCGGCCACGTGCCGCTGGCGTCCATGGGCGTTCGGCTTTAGGAAGGTGGCCAGACGCCGGGTGTGGCTCACCTGGAGACTCGCCTGATGCCGCCTTGACGGCATAGCGGGACCTGGTTTATGGTGCCAGCCAAGAATCGATGAGAGCTCAGAAACAGCCGGCTTTTCGTGTCATCCTTATAAAGCCATCCAAGTACGACGACGATGGCTACGTCGTCCGTCACTGGCGGGGCGTGCTTCCCAGCAACACCCTGGCTTGTCTGCACGGCCTGACCGAGGACGTTCGAGAAAGCCCGGGTTGGGCCGACGTGGACCTTCGCGTCCATGCGTTCGACGAGGCGGTGGAGAAACTCCCCCTCGGGAAGATTGCGAAGCTCAACCGCAAAGGCAGTAAGAAGGTCGTGGTGTGTCTGGTTGGAGTCCAGTCGAATCAGTTTTGTCGAGCCTCCGACATAGCGCTGGAGCTTCGCGGGAAGGGCGTGCCCGTCGTCATCGGAGGCTTCCATGTCAGCGGCGTCCTGGCGTTGTTCCCGACGGTGTCTCCGGAAATCCAGCGCCTGGTGGAGGCCGGCGTCAGTGTCGTCGCCGGCGAGGTCGAGCACCGCTGGAACGCTCTCTTACGAGACGCGTACGAGGACCGACTGCAGCCCATCTATCGATTCCTTGACGATCTCCCGGATCTTTTCGATGCGCCCCGACCCCTGATCAACAAAGACTACCTTCGGAAGTTCGTAACCTCCAACTTTGGCACGATCGATTGCAGCCGCGGCTGTCCGTTCAACTGTTCCTTTTGCACGATCATCAACGTGCAGGGACGAAAGAGCCGACATCGGTCACCCGAGTGCATCGCGGAGACGATACGTCAGAACTATGCCGAGCATGGAGTTCATTTCTACTTCTTTACCGACGATGATTTCGCCCGCAATCCCGCTTGGGAAGGAGTCTTCGAGGCCTTGATCGAGCTCAGAGAGGAAAAGAATGTCCCGGTGGAGTTCATGATCCAGGTGGACACACTTTCCTACAAGATTCCTGGGTTCATCGAGAAGGCCGCCCGGGCGGGCTGCAGCAACGTTTTCATCGGAATGGAAAGCATCAACCCCCGAAACCTCAAAGACGCGGGGAAGACCCAGAACCACGTGCGGCAGTATCGAGATCTCATCGTTGCGTGGCACGAAGCCAAAATAAGCACCCACGTCGGATACATCATCGGTTTTCCCCAAGACACCGAAGAGAGCGTCCGCCAGGACGTCAACGGGCTCATGACGGAGGTGAAACCTCATCGCGCCTCGTTCTTTATGATGACGCCGCTGCCCGGTTCACAGGATCACAAGCGGATGGTGGAAGCCGGCACCGAGCTGGACCCCGACTACAACACTTACGACTCCTTTCACGAGAGCCTACCCCACCCGCTGATGAAAGACGGCGCTTGGACGAGAGCGTACAAAGATGCCTGGAGGAGCTTCTATTCCTTCGAGAATATGAAGGAGATCCTATCGAACGCCGATCCGAGGAATTACTGGGATATCTTCCGCAACTTCTACTGGTACAAGAACTCGGCGTTGAACGAGGGCGCCCACCCCATGATCACGGGATTCTTCCGGTTGAAGGATCGGGCAACGCGACGTGCCGGCTTCGAAAGAGAGGGAATACTGGCTCACGCGCGGCGACGGATACCCGAGATCTACAAGTATTGTCGCGATGCCTTTCGCCTCACCCTGGAAATGGAAGAGCTCTGGCTGCAGACTCGCCGCCGGAGCGAGACCGAGAAACGGGTGGTCGAGGAGTTGGCGCGGATGAGGACCGAGCTTCATCGCAGCCTACGCGTGTCCGAGCTGCAAGCGGCCTTTGCGCGTGTCAGGTCACGGATGCCGGCACTCGAGGTGCCGTCTCGCTTGAGTCTGGTCCGGGAGAAGCTCTCTATCTTGAGGGTCAGTCGACTGCGAGAAACCCGCCGAGACTTGGAGTCCTTCTGGGGTGGCGTCCACGGACGCGTCCGTCGAGGCCGGCTGTGGGTACTCCTTCGCGTCGATCGGATCAGCCTGAATTTCCTGCGGGAGATCCGGCTCACCACCGGGTTCTTTATCGCTCTCGCCGCCGGCCCGCGATACGAAACGCACTAGGTCTCGCCGAGCCCTTTCCCGAGGCTCGCTTTCCGCTCGACGGAGGTTTCTGAGCTCCGACCCCGACCCGGTCGGCGCCTGCCCCAGGAGCTGAGGGCGTCCAACGTCGGTGTCATCGCCTCGATGCTTTCCGACGGCGTGCGCGGCCCGCCCTTCGAAGAGCTTATCCAGCGGATCGACGAAGGGCCCATTCACGACGGTAACCGTGTCGAGCTCCTCGTTCGGGGTGATGACGCGTTTCGGTCCAAGAAGAGGCGATCCAGACCGCGCGATCGGAGATACTGCTCGAGTCGTACATTCTGAGAGACGACGAGACGGGACGCGACGTTGAATCCCTCGCCGTCGCCACGCTCTGTCGCGTTCGGCTCGAGACGGGCAGAACACACCAGATCCAGATCCACCTCGCTGAGGCGGGCCACCCGATCGTAGGCGGGCGTGTCTACATGGGGACTTCGTCGCGCGCGGGGATGCCCTTGCGAACTCCCACCTTCTTCTGCACTCCGCCACGCTCGCCTTCGAGCATCCCGCGACGGGCAGACGCGTTGTGCTTGAAGCAGCTTTGCCGCGGGACTTCCTCGTCGAGCTCGACCGGCTGCGCTCGGTGCCCCGCCCCGGATTGAACTGAGCCGATAGGGTCGAGCGAAAAGCCCGCGGGACTGTGTCTTTTGGCCCAATCGGCCCTGGTCAACCATTTCATCTACCCAGAAATAGGGGTTTTGTCTTTGGATCCGATCTTGCTAATCGGGGTATGGAGGTGGTTATGCACGAAAACGTTCTTCCCAACCTCGCTCAGGTGGATC
>JBOGJF010000287.1:0-1937 GCA_050747785.1 Vicinamibacteria bacterium | reverse complement strand
TCTTCGCAGAGCTACTCGCCCTTCTCGTACCCACCCTCCTCACGGTGGCGTATCTGCGGGCCGATTTCCGCGCCACGCTCCGCCTGCGACTTCCGACCGTCGCGGACGTTCTCCTCGCCGTGCCACTCGCCATTGCCCTAGCGGTCCTCAATGATCAACTCATGAACCTCGTCGACCAGATTTACCCCATGCCGGAAGACGAGCGGAACGCCATGGTTCAACTGTTGCGCGCGAGCACGGCCTACGAATGGGCGGTGCGGCTCTTCGGAATCGTCGTGGCGGCCGCGGTGTCCGAAGAGATCCTGTTTCGCGGCTTCATTCAAAGAAGCCTAGAGGAAGGACCGCTGGGTCGCGGGGGTGCCATTCTCTTGACCTCGCTCCTGTTCGCGGTCATCCATCTCATACCTCAGGGAATGCCGAGCTATGTCTTGGCGGGAGTCGTTCTGGGCATCACCGCGGTCGCGACGGAGAGTATCCTGATCCCCATCGTCATCCACGCGGTGCACAACACCACGAGCATCTTGCTGCTGAATCTGGCCGACATGGAGAGTCTCGGCCAGCCGGTCTGGGTCCCACCGCAAATCCTGATCCCGGCGGTCCTCATTTTTGTCATCGCCCTCGTCTACTACTTGAGGCGAACGCCGGAGCCCGAGCCGCGAAACGTTCCATCGTTTCCTCCACCCGCTTCCGCGCCTTCGCATGACCTTCCCTCCGCGCGCTTGGTCGACACCGACCCGGCCGCGCCGGTGCTGAAACGAAGAGCGCTGGGATGGCTCGTCGTCGTCAGTGCGGCGCTTGGAGGGTTCTTGGTGGTCATCGGCCTCTTTCTCATTTCCCTGCTCTATTCGCCTCAAGCGCGCCGACAACCCATTCGCGACATGCAAGAGGACTTGTTGGACGCGTTACCTCCGTCGGCGGAGCTCTTGGCGTCCCGAGTCCGTCTGGAGTTCGACGCCCTTTTGGAGTTCAACGAGTCCGGGAACATGAGAGTTACGGAGTTTCTGAGGCTGGTGTGGATCTATAGCGCCGCCCGGTCAGATGGAACGATTAGCGAAGACGAGATCGAGGAGCTCCTGTCACGGGTCCGTCTCATTCTCCATGAGAACGTGCGCGTGCGCCACCTTTGAGTATCCGCTTCACTGACGGAGGCGGGCCGTTCCGAGCGCGCGATCCAACGCCGCCATCACGTCTCGCACCGTGTAGTTGATTTGAACCGGGACGGCTTCATAAATGTTCCCCCAGAAGGGCTCGCGCAAGACCCGCCGTTCGCTGTCCAGCAACCAGATGGTGGGAGTCCCGTATCGTTGGTGGTCCTGATGCCACTTGAATCTCCCCTGCCAGGGATAGACCGGACCATAGGAAGGAACATGGACATGCTCGCTAACATTGTCCAGCAGGCGGAAGCGAGGATCGTAGAAGATTGGATCGTAGGGGATCGTCCCGTCTTCTTTCAGCGCCTCGGTCTTCTCCATGAACTCGGTCACCGCGCTTTGATACCGCGGGGAATCGTCCCCCTCCACCAGAAAGACGTCTTCCGGATAACCGTAGTTCGCACCGCTGTACACCGGCGGAGTCGCGATCGCTACGAAAGTCACTCCTTCGTTGACGTAGTTGAAGTACAACGTCCGCTGAATCGCGAGATCGTCGGAGCTGTCGACGCACCAGAGCTGCCCTCGTACGTCCGCCGGCTTTCTCGCGTAGGCACCGCCGAAAACTACCAGGCAGAGTACCTTAGTGTACTCGTCGACTTGGTCAGCCAGTGTCACTAGTTGCCGATCACGGTCGAGGAAGAAGACCGAGGCGTCGACCTGGTCCCCAGGAAGGTGGCACTGCGGCCGCGCCGCCTCCTGCCGGGGAGACAACCAGGAAGGCCCCAAGACTGGCGGGGCGAGCATGCCGGCGGCGGCCGCGGTGGAGGTCTTGAGGAAGGCTCGTCG
>JBOGJF010000286.1:0-3358 GCA_050747785.1 Vicinamibacteria bacterium | reverse complement strand
CGTGGTTCTTCCGTTGTCGGGTGCCGTCCGGCGAGAAGGTGGCGATTTCTCCCGGGGAGCTCGTGGGCGGGGGATTCGCGAACCCCAAGGACGCGCTGGAGCGATGGAGGAACGGCGAGGTGCTGATTGTGCCGCCGGTCGTCATCCTCCTGGGTGGACTAGCCGAGATGGGTCGCGATGCATTCGTTGATTGGACTCGCCAGTTCACGGACTCTTACGCGCGCGAAAAGCTTCACCGAGTCTATTTCACGCCCGGTATCCTCTTGGCGGCCCTTCGGACCCCGACGCGGCCTCCCGCCACGCACACCAACACCTACCTCGTCGGCGAGGACACCGTTTACGTCGTGGATCCGGCGCCGGTGGATCCCGTCGAGCAGGAAAAACTGTGGACCCTCCTCGACGAGTTTGTTGCGGAGGGCCGGTCCCCGAAGGGGATATTGTTGACCCACTACCACGCCGATCATGTGGGAGCACTCGGCGAGTGTCAACGACGCTACGAACTGATCGTTCGCGCTCATCGAGACACGATGGCGAGGATCGAGGGGATCGATTTCGGAGACCCCTTGGAGCACGACGACGAACTCGATCTGGGAAGCTCGCCCGATGGGCGCGCGAGCTGGAACCTTCGCGTCTACCACGTGCCCGGCCACGCGCCCGGCCACCTCGCGTTTCAGGAGAGCCGGTACCAGGCGCTTATCGTCGGGGATCTCGTTTCCACCCTGTCCTCCATTTTGATCGATCCCCGGGACGGTCATCTGGCCACGTATCTGAAGTCGTTGAATCTCCTCGAATCCGTCGCCCACGGAACCGTCTACCCCGGGCACGGCCCGCCCGCGAGGGAAGGGAGGGAAGTCATTCGGGCCTCGCTCCGCCACCGCCAGGACCGAGAGACTCAGCTCCTTGGCGCGCTGTCCCTCGAGCCCCAGTCGGTCGACGTGCTCGTCAGCAAGATCTACCAGGATGTGGACCGGAGCCTGTGGGAGCTCGCGGGCAGGTCTTTGACATCGGGGCTCATCAAGCTGCAAGAGGAAGGGCGTGCTGAAGAAGAAGACGGAGGCTACCGATTGGCCCGGTGGGGTAGAGTGTAGTCCGAGATGAGAGACAGCTCGAGAGAGATCGTGATCACCGGTGCCGGTGTGTGTTGCCACATGGGGGACGATCTGCCCGCCATCGAGACCGCGCTGCGCGCCGGGCGGGCGACGCCGTTTCAACGTTGGCAGCCGGCCGTCGAGTATGGCGCTCGCTGCCAGCTCATCGGCCTCTATCCGAACGATCTGTCACCCGAGTCGCTCGGTCTCAGCAAGCAGCAGGCCCGATTCATGGGCAGGGCGGCGCTCATGGCCTATCACGCCGCCCGGACCGCTCTCGATCAATCAGGGCTCGATCCGCGGGAGATTGCGGTCGTGGTCGGGAGCGGCACAGGCGACGTCGATGCGCACGTGGAAGTTCACACCAAGCTTGCCCAGACGAAGAACGCGAAGAGGATATCCCCGACCATCATCCCACGCCTCATGGCATCCACGGTTTCTGCCAACTTGGCAACGATTCTTGGCACGACCGGCCCTTCCTTTACCGCCACCGCCGCTTGCGCCGGTGGCGCCTACAACGTTCTCCTCGCCGCCGAGCTCATCGAGCAGGGTCGCGTCGATGGAGCCGTTGCTGGCGGCGTCGAGGTGGCCGACATTCATTTTTTCTCCGGGTTCGACTCGATGCGAGCGTACAACGGCCAGGACAATGATCACCCCGAACGGGCCTCGCGCCCCTACGCGGCGGACCGGGCCGGCTTCATCTTCTCCGAGGGCGCGGGTCTGGTGGTGCTCGAGACCCGCGAGGCGGCATCGCGACGAGGCGCGACGATTCTCGGTGTCCTGCGCGGCTACGGCATGTCGTCAGACGGCTCGCGAGAAATGGTGTCTCCCGCCACCGAGGGAGCGGTGCTCGCGATGGAGCGAGCGCTCGAGTACGCCAGAGTAGGTCGGGATGAGATCGATTACGTCAACACCCACGCCACGTCCACGGCGCTCGGCGACGTTTCCGAAGTGCGAGCGCTCCGCCAGGTTCTCGGCGGTCGGCACGTACCCTATTCCTCCACCAAGGGCTACACGGGACATCCGGTTTCGGCCGCTGGCACCATCGAGGCCATCTTCACGCTGGCCATGCTGCGCGGCGGATGGATCGCGCCGTCGGTGAACGCCGAGCCCCTCGATCCCGAGCTCGAAGACTATCCTCCCGTCCTCGCCCCAACCTCCCAGCCTCTTCGCCTGGCTCTCTCCAACTCCTTCGGATTCGGAGGGACCAATGCCACGCTCGTCCTCGCCGCTCCCTGAGCGGCTTGCGGTCTGGTCTACGCGTTCAACTTCTTGAGGATCGTGATCTGACCGGCGTGGTACAAGCAGTGCTGCACGCCGCCTTGGAGCATCACATAGTAGGAGTGCTCCCGTCCGGGAACGGTGCTGTTCAGGCTAGACTCGGGAAAGCCACTGAGTGCCTCCTGCAATCGTTCTTCGGCGGCAAAAAGATTCTCGACGTCCCTCCGCCACTGCGCTTCGTCGAGATCTTCGACCGCCGGCCAGTCTTCCTCGGTCGTGGCTTCCGGAACCGGCGTTTCCGCGAGCCTCTGTCGACAGATGTCGGTCCAGGCCGTGATGTGCAGCACGAGCTCGCGTATGGAATGCCCGGTGGAGATTCGAGACGACGCCTCGACCGACGTCACCCCGTCCAACACTTCTCGGAGGGACGGCCCGTGCCAGGCGTTTCCGTAGAAGGCCCTCTTCAGCTGATCTCGGATCCTATCCACTTCGTTCATGGCTTCCTCTCTTCGATTGGATGTGCGCAACTCATCGAATTGCTCTGGTCGAAGCGGAGCCTCGAATAGCTACTCGGTCCGCGCGTTGCCCGACTCGGTGCGGGCGGGAACCTCGTTGCCCGCGATCCAAACGGACTCGATGCCGCGTGTGTTCTTGATATCGACGAGAGGGTTCTCTCGAAGCACGACGAAGTCGGCCCACTTACCCGACTGCAGAGTTCCGAAATCCTCGTCGAGTCCCACGCAGCGCGCGGAGTTGCCAGTCGCGGCGACGAGGATCTGCATCGGCGTCAGCCCCGCTTCCGCCATGTATTCCATTTCGAGGTGCTCGAAGTATCCCTGAAAACGGGCGGGAGGACCGCTATCGGTACCGAAGCTGATCGTGGCTCCCGCGTCGGCGAGCTTCTTCAGGTTGGTCATCGCAACGTCGAGGGCCTTCTTGTAGGCCTGCGCGCTGGCGCTCTCGCGTACCCCTTGCTGCCTCTCAGGGTCTTTGAGCTGCACGATGACGTCGGGATCGACTTCCTCGAAGAAGACGGGATCGGCGAAGAA
>JBOGJF010000285.1:0-3865 GCA_050747785.1 Vicinamibacteria bacterium | reverse complement strand
GACGCTTTTCCGATTGCAAAGGATACCGACGACCCCGTCGTTTCTCATCCTGGAGCGTTCGGGAGTCAGGCAAGAGTACTCCGCAAGTTCGTCAGGGAAGACAAAGCTTTGACTCTGGAAGGTGCCGTCGAGAAAATGACGTCCCTTCCGGCCGAGTTCCTTCAATTGAGGGACCGGGGTCTGCTCGCCGAGGGGTACAAAGCCGACATCGTGGTATTCGATCCGGAGACCGTCCAGGATGTTGCCACCCACGCCGATGCCCGTCAGTACAGCACCGGGACGGAGGCCGTGATCGTAAGCGGAAAGATAAGCATCGAAGGGGGCGAATACAACGGCGCCCTCGACGGAAAGCTTCTGCTGCTCACCGAGAACTAGAAAGGGCTACTTGCAAGGATCGCGATGAGTGGCTTCATAGAGCGATTCGCCGACTCGTCTCGCGCCGCATCGCCGAAGAGATAATTGACGTCAGAATGGTAGGCCAGCATTTCAGCCTCTTTGTGAATCCCGGGGTGTCGCAGGCCGACGCTCCGCCGCGAGAGTGCGCGCAGGTGCTCACGCCAGAAGATTGCGCTAGCGCGTCGGCGGAAATCCGCACTTGGCCGGGCTACCGCCCGACACCGTTACGGGCTCTCAAGGGTATGGCGCGGGCAGCCGGCATCGATGAACTGCTCTACAAAGACGAGTCCGCTCGGTTCGGTCTCGGCAGCTTCAAGCCCCTCGGCGGGGCCTACGCCGTCTATCGCTATCTGTTGCGCGAGCTGGCCGGGCGGGGCATCGTGGAGCCGGTCGACTTCGCGGAGCTTGTGGCGGGAAGGTACGCGGAGATCGTCTCGAATCTCACCGTGGCCTGCGCCACCGACGGGAACCACGGTCGCTCCGTCGCCTGGGGCGCGCAGATGTTCGGTTGCGCCTGCGTCGTTTACATTCACACTCACGTCAGTGAGGCCCGGGAGGCTGCCATCGCATCCTACGGCGCGCGGATGGTGCGGCTCGCCGGTACTTACGATGATGCGGTCGAGCGCACGGCGAGCGACGCGCGGACTTACGGCTGGCAGGTGATATCCGACAGCTCCAATCCGGGCTATATCGACGTCCCGCGCGAGGTCATGGCCGGGTACACAGTGATGATCGACGAGATCGTCGCCGAGCCGCTTTTCGAACGGGCGCCCACCCACGTGTTCGTGCAGGGCGGCATCGGCTCGCTGGCAGCAGCGGTGTGCGCCCCGTTGTGGTGGCGCTACGGCGCGGCCCGTCCGCGGATGATCTTGGTCGAGCCGGAGAATGCCGCATGTCTTTTTGCGAGTGCCGTGGCCGGAAGGCGTGTTCGGCTCGACGGTGATCTGGAAACCGTGATGGGGGGTTTAGCGTGCGGCGAGCCGTCGCCGATTGTATGGCCGTTGCTCTCGGCCGGTGTGCACGGTTTCATACATATCGACGACAACGCGGCCCTCGGCACGATGCGTCGTCTGGCAGCGGGTGAGGGAGACGATGCGCCCGTCGTCGGCGGCGAGTCGGGTGTCGCGGGGTTAGCCGGCTGCCTGGCGCTCTGCAGCGACACACAGGTTGCCGGGGAACTCGGTCTCGACCGGCGCTCCAGGGTGCTCGTATTCGGAACTGAAGGCGATACCGACGCCGAGCTGTACGCCCGCATCGTCGGCGAGAGCGGTGAACGGGTGCGGGCGCGTCAGGCGTCGTCCGGACCAGCATGAGCAACTCCGACGATCCGGATGCCGAGGAGCGCAGCGCCAGGGCGTTTTTCTCCGCCCCTTATCGCCCCTCGACGACGAGGATCAGCTCCCCCGCCTCTGGGGCTCAGTTGCCGCCCTGCCGCATGGACGCGAGACGCTCTTTGATATCCTCTTGATCGGGATTCAACTTGAGCGACCGTTCCAACATCTCGGACGCCTTTTGCACGTCACCCTGCGCCTGGTAACAGCCGCCGAGCACGTTCAGGAGAGCCGTGTCGGGGGGCCGGAGCGTCATCGCCTTCTCCAGGTAACCGACGGCTTTGGAACAATCGCCTTGCAAGCCATGGGCGAATCCCAGGCCCACGACGACCTCGAACTGATTCGGAAACTTGGGCTCCAAGGGTGTCAGCAGCTCGAGCGCCCGACCTGCCTCACCCATCTGGATCGAGACGAGCGCGAGCTGCCAGCGAGCCACGGGGAGCGCCCCACCGCTCTCGGCGACGGCTCGTTCGTACTCGGCACGGGCTTCCGGGAATCGCTTCTTGGCCAGGAGCTGATCGCCGCGCGCGAGCGCGAGTAGACCCGGGGTCGCGGTATTGAAGCTCGTTCGATTCACCCAAGGGCGGGCGAGGGCCGCGCGGGGCGAGACCTGGCAGTCGGCGGTTCTCTCCCCGATCACCTCCCCCGAGGGATCGAGGAGCTCGACGCGATACCGATAGCGTCCACCAACCATGCCGCGCAGCGGAAAACGCTCGACGATGGGACCGCCTAGATAGCTGCTGATTTCCGTGGTCCGCTCGTTGAGCACCTCATCGCCGTTCAAGAAGGAAAAATGGAGTCGACTCCCGGGCGCCTCTCCCTGGACCTGAAGAAACACGTGCGCGGTCTCCCCGAGGGCAAACGCGGCGTCCGCGACCGGGTGCACGCGGGCATCCCCGATCTGGAAGGCTCGCAGCTCCTGTGCGCCCGCGGTGGTGCCGCGCATCGTCTCGACCGAGTAACCGAGCACGATGTCGCTCATCGCGGGCACCGTCGGCGGCCTCACGACGACGTCTTTCTCCGCCACGGTGTATTGCGCGAGAACCCGGTTTCTCAGAATGACGCCGATCTTGTACTCCCCGGGAAGGAGGGGAAAATCGGCCTGATACGCGAAGGGGGACGCTTTGACCTGCTCGACCTGCCCCTGCGTCAGCTCGATGTAGGCTTCTCGGTCGTTGGCGAGGACCAGACGGCCTTCCTTGTCGCGAGCTTCCACGCTGACGTCGAGCGTCGTATATACCTTGGTCTGGTCCTCGTCGGCTTCCATGCTGAAATTCTGCGGATCGATCTCCACAGTGTAGTGCACGAAGGGTGTACCATCCGGCCCATAGAGCACGGCGAACGCACTGCGACTGGGAACGAAATTGAAAGAGTACTCCGCCGACACCCGGTCGCCGTACTCGAGCCAGGCGTCGGCATAGTCGGTGCGTATGGCGCGCTTGGGGGAATCGTATATTCTCGCCAGCATGATCTCGTTTCCCAGCGCGGGCCGCGCGTTCTCGAAGTCGGCGGGCTCGGCGGGATCCAAGGAGAGGGAGGCCCGCGCCAGCTCCATGTTGACATCTTTCAAGACCGCCAGCGCTTGCTCGGGCCGGGCGCCTTGCCCCTCCACGCCGCGCACCAACTCATTGGGCCCATCGACCACCGGACGATAGAGACGGTACTCACCCACGTCGTTACGCTTGTAGAAGAGAAGATAGAAGAAGGAAGGCAGTCCCTTCGCCGGATCGCCTTGGTAGAACCAAAGATGCGCGGGAAGGATATCATTGTAGTCGTCGTAGCGCTGGATCTCGATGGGCTCCCCCAGGATGATGTACATCTCGCCGCGATCGGTCTTCCAGCCTGGCAAGTAAGTCTCTCGGCCAAGAAACTGGTTCGCGTAGGCGATACGGCGATAGTGCTCGACCTTGAACTCGTTCTCCGGAGTCGCTGGATTCGGATCCCGTTTCTTCCAGAAGGCTTCGATGAAGGCCTCCCGTTCCTGCACGGTCTCGAGGGAAAGGAAGACCTCGCGTTCCCGATCGAGGATGATATAGACAACTTCCTCTTCCAACCATTTACGGTGCTCGGGTGAAAGCCTATCCAGAGCGTCGACTTGAGCCGAACTCGGAGTCGGACAAAAAGACCAAAACGCCAGT
>JBOGJF010000284.1:0-2956 GCA_050747785.1 Vicinamibacteria bacterium | reverse complement strand
CATCGGGCCTACCTTTCGAGACTCCGGACGGCATTGGATGGATTTCCACTGGTGGCTGAGTTTCGCCACGACGGCTGGCTCAACGAAGAGACGCTTCACTTTCTCCGCGGGTGGTGTATCGGTGTGGCCTCAGTGGACACACCCGATTTGCCCAAGTTCCCCGGGCCGAATGCGCTCGTGACCTCCGGACTGGGTTATGTACGCTTCCAAGGAAGAAATGCCTCCCGTTGGTGGAAATGGTGGGCCAAGGATCGGGCTTATCGCTACGACTACAACTACCGCCGTCGGGAGCTCATGGGTTGGGTGCCTCGCCTACGAGAGATTGAACGGCAAAGCAAGCACACGTTCGTCGTCTTCAACAATCACTGGCAGGGACAGGCGGTCGTCAATGCCCAGGCACTGCAGAAGCTTCTGAAGCAAGGCCGCTCGACGATCGCGGCTCGACCAGAAACGGTAGCGGCTCAGTTGCTCGCCGGCTGAGCGCCAGAGGGTCGCCATGGATCGCCACCGATTGGTCACTACCGGTCTCCCTGCCGGAAGCAGCTCCTTAAGACCCGTCGATCCTTGGGGGATATCTCAAATCATCGGACGCTTCGTCGAGCTTTCCGGGACGGGGGCGACGGCCACTTTGACGGCGGCTTTCGGGTTGGTGCTCGAGGCACAGTGCCGACACGAGCCCGTAGCCTGGATCACTTTACCTTCGAGCACGTTTTTCCCTCCCGACGCCGCGGCGGGAGGGATCGACCTGGAATCGCTGGCTATCGTCTGCGCCCGCGATGCCGATACGGCGACGAGAGCGGCGAATCAGCTCGTTCGCTCGGGTGGCTTCGGGTTGGTGGTCATCGATCTTGGGCCGAAGCCCGCTCCGGGTAGCCTGTTCGAGAGGGGTGGGAAAGGCGGTTTGGAGTACGCCTCCATCCCCATGCCGGTGCAAACGCGCCTGGTCGGGTTGGCGCAGAAAAACGACACGGCGGTCGTCGTTCTCACTGAAAAACCGACCCACGCGGGCTCGTTGGGCTCTCTCGTCTCGCTGCGGGCGGAGGTCCGGCGCTCGTCGACGGGTGGTCGTATCGAGCTCGAGGTGCTCAAAGACAAGCGTCATGGTCCCGGACAGGTTCATCAGGAGACTTGCCGTGGTCCGGCTGGCATGTGTTGATGTTCCGGCGTTCCCTCTCCAGCTTCTTCTCCGGAAGCATCCGGATTGGAAGGAGCTTCCGGTTGCCGTCGTGGCGGAGGATCGCCCGCAATCTCCTCTACTCTGGGTCAACGAAAGAGCCAGGCGAAGTCGCATCCTTCCCGGGCAGCGTTATGCCCAGGCCTTGTCGCTCGCTTCCGACTTGCGGGCCGACACCGTGGCCAAACAAGAGATCGCGAAAGAGATCTTGTCTCTCGTCGATCGACTCCGTCGCTACACACCTGAGGTAGAGCCTTCGATCGAGACACCGGGCACCTTCTGGCTCAATGCCCAGGGTCTGGGACGGTTGTACGCGACCTTGGAAGATTGGGCGATTGCCGTTCGTAAGGACCTCGCGACGGCGGGTTTTTTCTCCACCCTCGTCGTGGGGTTCACCCGCTTCGGAACGTATGCGGTGGCCAAGTCCACCTCGGGAGCCAAGGTCTTCCAAGATATCGGGGATGAAA
Organism: Vicinamibacteria bacterium; assembly: GCA_050747785.1. GTDB lineage: Bacteria > Acidobacteriota > Vicinamibacteria > Marinacidobacterales > DATDRI01 > CBDANW01. The sequence goes on along the minus strand of JBOGJF010000284.1, from coordinate 1,315 downwards.
ACGCGGCGGCCCGTCGCGTCAAGCTGGAACGTCTCGAAATCGAGCCCGGCGTCCGTGACGCTCTCGACAAGCTCGGGGTTGGTACGGTAGCGGATTTTCTGCGGTTACCCGCCAAGGGACTCCTCAAACGATTCGGCATCGAAGCCCATCGTTTGCACCGACTCGCGGCGGGAGATCTCTGGGCGCCTCTTCAGCCTCATCCAGTGAGCGAGCCGCTCGAGCGGCAATTTTTGCTCGATACTCCGGACTCCGATGCCGAGCGATTGTTGTTTCTCATCAAGAGGATGCTCGACTCGCTCCTCGCCGAGCTGACGTCTCAGGGCAAGGCGCTCACCGAGCTGACGCTCCGCCTGCTGCTCGATCGCGAGGGTAGTTATGGAGAGCGCATCCGCACCGCGGCGCCTACGGTGGACAGCGCGCAGATCCTGGGACTCGTCCGACTGCGACTGGATACGTTGCGGCTCGACTCCGGGGTAGTGGCGCTGCACCTGACGGTCTGCGGTACGAAGGTCGACGCCGAGCAGAGTCTCTTGTTCACGCAAAAACCGCGGCGCGATCTGGAGGCAGGCAGCCGCGCCTTCGCGCGGCTTCGTGCGGAGTATGGCGACAAGATCGTCATGCGGGCTCGTCTGTTGGAAGGGCACTTACCTCAAGCAAGTTTCCGGTGGGAGCCGATGGAGGAGGTAACGCTTCCCGCGCCGCGGAGGACGAGCCACCCTCGTCTTCTGGTTCGAAGAATCTACCGGAGACCACTCCTTCTCCCTCACCGGGCCCGACACGAACCGGATGGCTGGCTCCTACGAGGGCTGGAGCATGGACCGGTTACACGGTTCGACGGTCCGTACGTTTTTTCCGGTGGTTGGTGGTCGGGTGGTGTACACCGCGATTACTACTTCGTCAACATGCATCGAGGGGAGGTGCTCTGGGTCTTCTACGATCGAAAGCGCCGCCGCTGGTTCCTGGAGGGCCGAGTGGAATGAATAAGGGGACAGCTACTTAATCGGCGTCTGGCTCTGCTGATAGCAGCAACCAGGCCGAGTGACGCCAGACAGATTAAGTAGAAGTAGCTGTCACCGAAACTCAAATGAATTACGTGCCTCTCAATATTAGGGTGACAGTCTGGAAGTGCAGATGAGGTGGCTATCATCGGAGCTCAAATGACGTATGTGCCTCTCAATATTAGGGTGATGGTTTGGGAGGACAGATGAGGCGGCCGTCGTCGAATCTCACATGAGCTACGTGCCTCTCAATATTAGGGTGATGGTTTGGGAGGACAGATGAGGCGGCCGTCGTCGAATCTCACATGAGCTACGTG
>JBOGJF010000283.1:0-6658 GCA_050747785.1 Vicinamibacteria bacterium | reverse complement strand
GGATTGGGATCCGTCGCGCCTTGCCGACTCGCTCTCGGAGTTCGGAGTGCTCCAGCCGCTCCTGGTACGGCGTAACCGAGGTCGATACGAGGTTATTGCCGGGGCGAAGCGACTGGCGGCCGCCAGGGCCGCGGGGCTGGTCGAGGTGCCGTGCCTCCTCTATGACGCAGACGACGAGCAGGCGCGACGGATGAGGCAGGCGACCAATATTCGCTACGACGATGCTCTCGAGTCATCGAACGAGAGGATGTTGATGAAGGCGGTCTTCCCCTTGCTCGGGCAAAGCCTCCATACGATCCGGACTTCCCTCCAATCCCTTCAGACCCCTCAGGCCGCCAAGTCACTTACGTCGATGACCGATGACGCGAGCGCGCAACGGGAGCGAGTCGCCAGCGATCTCATCCGCGCCGAAGCGCAAAGGGCTGCCTTTCTCGCGTGGAGCGCCACACTCATCACCTTCACTCCACGTCTCAATCTCTCTCGATTCGACGCCGCGGACGTCTTGGAAGAAGTGCTGAGCGGTTGCCAAGAGGAACAACTCCTGTCGGGCGTCCGGCTCGATAAACGCATCCAGAGCCGCTGCCTGCTCGAGGCGGACCGCCGTCTGGTGTCGCTGGCGTTGCGAGGCGCCGTGGACGCGATGCTCCCGATGGCCCGCTCCCGCCAACCCTCGACGATGGCCGTCGGCCTGGCCCGCCACGGGCCCTCGGGCTCCATCGTGCTGCAACTGTCTCAAGACGCGCTGCGGCCCGCCGAAGGCGTATGGCATCGATGGTTCGACCTCAGCTGGCGCGATCGCCCGGGTGGCATGGTCGCCGGAGTCGGGCTCTTGGCCGCCAAGCGAGTGATCGATTTCCACGCCGGTCGCCTCGCCGTCCTGCCGCGACAGGGCGGCGGCTGTCGCCTCGCCTTGTCTTTCCCAGAGGCACCCAGCGCACCGGCGACTCACCGGAATCTCTGAGCTCTCCCGACACCCCACGCACTTGCTACCCGTCTTGCGTTGAGAGAGTATCGGACCGGTGACGGGGCTCCGCAAAGGCGCTCCCGTCGATGACCCTCGTAAAGTAACACCTCTTCTTCCGAGGAGGAAGTCATGCCAGTCATCAAAGTCATCGAAGTACTCGGCGTCTCCGACAAATCCTGGGAGGACGCTGCCATCCAGGCGCTCAAAGGCGCGACCAGCACCGTCCGGAACATCACCGGGATCGACATCGTGTCTCAGACCGCGAAGGTGAAGGACGGAAAGATCTCTGAATACCACGCCACCTGCAAGGTTGCCTTCCGCGTAGAATAACTCGCCCGGCCGGCGCAACTCGGGGTTGCCCGACCCGCGGCATCTTGGGGGATTGTATGCGTTGGAGAAGAGGTGATCGGAGCTCTAACCTCGAAGACCGTCGCTTTCAAGCCGGCGGCCGAGCCCGCGGGATGTCGATCGGACTCGGTGGGCTCTTCATTCTGTTGATCTTGAGCTTCCTGTTCCAGCAGGACTTCTTCGCCCTCCTCGGTCCGGGAATGGATATCGACGTTTCACCCGGGCCGGGCGAGACCACCGCGGCGCGAGAGACCTCACCGGAGGAGGAAGAGCTCGTCGACTTCATGTCGTTCGTCCTCGACGATACGCAGTCCACCTGGTCGGAGCTTTTAGCCGGTCGCTACCGCGAAGCCCAGATGGTCCTGTTCCGCGATGTGGATCGTTCGGCTTGCGGTTATGCCCAGTCCGCGACGGGTCCCTTCTATTGTCCGGGGGACGAAAGGGTCTATCTTGACCTGAGCTTCTTCGACGAGCTGCACCGTCGCTTCGGCGCTCCCGGCGATTTCGCGCAGGCCTATGTCATCGCGCACGAAATCGGACACCACGTGCAAACGCTCCTCGGCATCGAGGCCCAGGTGAGGCAAGCCCAGGGCTCACGACCCGGCCAGGCCAATGACCTTTCCGTCCTGATGGAGCTCCAGGCGGATTGCTTCGCGGGCGTCTGGGGACATTCCGCGGCCGAGCGCGGTGTTCTCGAAAGCGGCGACGTGGAAGAAGGTCTGAACGCGGCCGCCTCGATCGGGGATGATCGCATTCAACAAATGAGTGGGGGTGCGGTCATGCCCGAGTCCTTCACGCACGGCTCGTCGGCACAGCGGGTGACCTGGTTCCGGAAGGGGCTTGCCTCGGGGAATCCCGAGGACTGCGATACGTTCTCCGCGCAATGACCTAGCCGGTCTCGGGGTTCTTGCGCGCCATCAGCCAGCCCAGAAAAAAAACGGATCCTCCCGTGCCGGTCACGGCCAGCATGGGGCGCATCTCGGAGGTTCCAAAGAAAACGACCATCGCCCCCGTCACCAGCAACAGCCCGACGAGCTCCAGCGCCCGGCCGAAGTAATAACGAGACCATCTCAGCCGATTCATGTTCCGCCCCGACATCTCAGATGCGTCCGAAGCCCTTCGCGATCTGCTCGCGACCCAGGCGGAGCGTGGTGGGACGCCCGTGGGGGCAAACGGTCGGCTGTCTCGTCTTCCACAGACTGTCCAAGATGAAGCGGATCTTCTCCGGGGAGAGGGGCATGTTGACCTTGATGGCGGCGTGACACGCGATGCGTGCCGCTATGCGGCCCTCGGCCTCGGCGATCGACGTTCCCTGACAATCCTGCTCGCGTTCTGCGAGAGCTGCCCTCACGAGCTTACCGGCGTCGAGGCCAGACAGAGCCGCCGGCACCGCTCGGATCACATAGCTCGCGCCACCGAAGGGCTCGATGTCGAAACCATACGATTGGATCCTCGACATCTCGTCCTCGAGCGTGATGCGCTCGGCCACCGAGAGCTCGAGCGGGAGCGGCGTGAGCAAGAGCTGCTGCTCGGCCCGCACGTTTCCCGGCGGCGCGAGGAGTCGTTCGTAAAGGATTCGCTCGTGGGCGGCGTGCTGATCCACGAGCCAGACGCCATCGTCGTCCGTTGCCACGATGAAGCTCTCCCCGAACTGCCCGAGCGGAACGGGAGGCGAGTCGGCGAAATTGGCAAAGGCCGGCGTTCCTGTTTGCCGCGCGCCCCAGACGGCCTTTGCCAGGGCAGCGCCACCGTAGGTTGAGGCCCCCTCCGCCGCCCCGAAAGCGTCCAAAAGGGCCGAGGTGCGTTCTTGACCCGTCGATCCGCTCCACGTGTTCTCCAAGTACGGAAAGGCATCTCGCGCCGCGGCGATTTCCGGCGCCCGGCCCTGATCGTGCAACGCGTTACGAACCAGGGAGAACACGGAATCGTGAACGAACCGCTGATCGACGAAGCGAACCTCCATCTTCGCCGGATGGACGTTGACGTCCAGTTTCTCCGGCGGGATCTCGAGAAAGAGATAGAACAATGGTGTTCCCGTTCTCGAGGAAACCTGTCGGTAGGCTTCGAGCACCGCGTGGCTCAGGATGCGATCCTTCACCGGCCTTCCGTTCACGAAGAGATGAACGCGGCTGGTGGCACCTCGCGCCGCCGCGGGTGGAGAGAGCCAGGCGCTCACGTGGAGTCCTCCGACCGATTCGTCGAGCGAGATCGCGCCTTCCACCCAGCCGCCCTCCAGTTGAAAGAGCCTCTCTCGGCGAGTCGACACGACCGGCGCGTCGAGCACGGCCCGGCCGCGGTGCTCCAATCGGAAATGGACGCCCGGGTAGGCCGCCGCCAGGTGGGACATCTGAGCCGCGATGTGCGAGGACTCGGTCACGTCGGCACGGAGGAACTTCTTACGCGCCGGGACGTTGAAGAAGAGACGGCGCACGTCCACGATCGTCCCTCGCGGGAGACCCACCTCGCCCTCGCGAACGAGCCTTCCTCCCTCGACCACTAGCTCGAGACCCGCTCGACTCTCTGCGTCCCTAGTGCGGAGAGTGAGATGCGAGACCGAGGCGATGGACGGCAGGGCCTCGCCACGGAAGCCCAAGGTGCTGATGCGAGAGAGGTCGGATGCCTTCGAAAGCTTGCTGGTAGCGTGGCGGGAGAGCGCGAGCCGCGCGTCCTCGGCGCTCATCCCAATCCCGTCGTCGGTGACGCGGATGCGATCCTTGCCGCTCGTCTCCAGAAGAACGAAGACCGACGTGGCCGAGGCGTCGAGGGCGTTCTCGACGAGCTCTTTCACGACCGACGCCGGCCGTTCGACGACTTCCCCGGCGGCGATCTGATTAGCCAGGGCTTCGGGAAGGATCTTGACCGTGGGCACGAAGGACTCTATTTGGCGACTCCCTCTGCGCTGCCCGCGGTCTTGGCGCTTTTGGCGGGTACGTCCTTCTCGGCCCGCTCCTCCAGCTCGGCCCGAGCCGCCGCGAGCCGGGCAACCGGAACGTCGTACGGCGAGCAACTGACGTAATCGAGTCCCACCCGATGAAAGAAGCGAACCGAGTCGGGATCCCCGCCGTGCTCTCCGCAGGTCCCGAGCTTCAAGTCCGGACGACTCTTCCTTCCTTTTTCGGCAGCGATTCGCACCAGCTCACCGACCCCTTTGACGTCGATGCTCACGAAAGGATCTCTATCCAAAATACCCATCGCGAAGTAGGTGGGCAAGAACTTACCGGCATCGTCGCGGGAGAATCCAAAAGTCATCTGCGTCAGATCGTTGGTTCCAAATGAGAAGAACTCGGCTTGTTCGGCGATCTCATCCGCGATGAGGGCCCCCCGCGGGAGCTCTAGCATCGTTCCCACGCTGTACTCGATCTTGACTCTCTCCCTCTCCTGCACCGCAAGCGCTTCCTCGTCCACGATCTTCTTCTGCTCCTCGAACTCCTTCACGATCCCCACCAGCGGGATCATGATTTCGGGCTCGGCCTTCCCCCCCTCTCGGGCGAGGATGGATGCGGCTTCGAAGATGGCACGCGCCTGCATGCGCGTAATCTCGGGATGGCTGATCCCCAAGCGGCATCCGCGGTGCCCGAGCATCGGGTTGAACTCGTGAAGCTGCTCCACGCGGGCCAACACCCTCTCGAGTTTTTCGACCCGCTTGGTCTCGCGAACCTTCTTCAACGACAGCTCGGCGATCTCGCGAATGAGGTTCTCCCGCTTGGGAAGGAACTCGTGGAGTGGCGGATCGAGCAGGCGGATGGTCACCGGACGGCCGTTCATCGCGCGGAACAACCCGAGGAAGTCTTCACGCTGGTAGGGCAGCAGCTGATCGAGGCACTTCCGCCTTTCCTTGACGGAGGTCGACAGAATCATGCTCTCCACGAGGGGCATGCGATCCTCAGCGAAGAACATGTGCTCCGTGCGGCAGAGCCCGATGCCTTCCGCCCCGAAGGCCACCGCCGCGTGGGCGTCGGTCGGAATGTCGGCGTTGGCCCGAACTCCCAGCGTACGCTCGGCATCCGCCCATTCCAGCACCTGAGCGAAATGCTGGTACATGGGTGACGCTTCCGGCGGGATCTTCCCCTGCACGACCTGAAGGACCTCCGAGGGAACCGTCCTCACCTCGGCCAGCATCACTTCGCCGGTGGCGCCGTCGATGGAGATCACGTCGCCCTCGCTGACCGACTGGCCACCGACCTCGAGGCGTCTCTCCTCGTAGTCGATGTCAAGAGCTCCGCAACCCACCACCGCGGGTTTCCCCATCTGGCGTCCGACCACCGCCGCGTGGGAAGTGCGGCCTCCGGTGGCCGTCAAGATCCCCTGGGCGACGCTCATCCCGTGAACGTCGTCGGGAGAGGTCTCGTTCCGCACCAGCAGAACGCGCTTCCCCGACTTCGTCCATGCCACCGCGTCGTCGGCGTCGAAGACGATCTGCCCCGAGGCGGCCCCGGGTGAGGCGGCGATCCCCGTGGCGACCGGTTGAATGTCGCGACGGGCCTCGGGGTCGAAAATGGGGTGCAAGAGCTGGCTGAGCGAAGCCGGCTCCACGCGCCAGAGCGCCTCTTGAGGCGTAATGATTCCCTCGTTCACCATCTCGACGGCGATACGCACTGCCGCGGGACCGGTTCGTTTCCCGGCCCGGGTTTGAAGCATGTAGAGCGTTCCCTCTTCGATGGTGAACTCGAAATCCTGTACATCCTTGTAGTGCCGCTCGAGACGTTCGGCGATGGCCGAGAGGTGATGGAACGCCTCGGGCATCACTTTCTTCAACTCGCCGATCGGCTGCGGGGTCCGAATTCCCGCCACCACGTCCTCGCCCTGGGCGTTCACCAGGAACTCGCCGAAGAACTCTTTGGCCCCGGTCGCTGGATCACGAGTGAAGCCGACGCCCGTCGCGGAATTGGGGCCGAGGTTCCCGAAGACCATTTTTTGAACGTTGACCGCGGTGCCCAGGTCATCCGGGATGTGATAAATCCTCCGGTACTCCTTGGCCCGCGGGTTGTTCCAGCTCTTGAAGACGGCGTCTCGCGCCATCACCAGTTGCTCGCGCGTATCCTGAGGAAACTCCCCTCCGGTCTCCCGCTTCACGAGCGCCTTGAAGCGCAACACCACCTCTTTGAGCGCGTCCTGGTCCAGCTCGGAGTCGGTCTCCACTCCCGCCGACCGACGGACGACGTCCAAAATGACTTCGAACAACTGTGACTTGATGCCCAGCACGACCCCGGAGAACATCTGAATGAAACGGCGATAGCTGTCGTAGGCAAACCGACCGTCGTTCGCGGAACGACTCAGACCCTCGGCGGTCTTGTCGTTCATCCCCAGGTTCAGAATCGTATCCATCATTCCCGGCATCGAGAACTT
>JBOGJF010000282.1:0-3474 GCA_050747785.1 Vicinamibacteria bacterium | reverse complement strand
GAACTGGTAGACGCACGGGACTCAAAATCCCGCGGAGCTTAGCTCTGTAAGGGTTCGACTCCCTTCTCCGGCACCAAGGAACAACGTCCGGACTGGTCGGGCGTCAATAGCCTTGGTTGCTAACCTCCGCTTGGCCAGACGCCTCTCCGGCACCAAGGAACAACGTCCGGACTGGTCGGGCGTCAATAACCGTGGTTGCCAAGCTCTGCCTAGTCAGACGCCTCTCCGGCACCAAGACTCACCGGGTCTTTTCGACTCGAAGGATACGGCCTGAGAAGTACTTTCCGTGAAGGGCGTCCATTGCCAGCTGGGCGTCGGCGGCGTCCATATCGACGAAACCGAATCCTCGCGGCCTTCCCGTATGCGGGTCGTCCACCAAGCGAACGGCCTGCACCACTCCGTGTTGCTCGAAGAGCTCCCGGAGCTCCTCCTCCGATATCGCCAAAGGCAGGTTGCCTACGTAAAGCCTCGCCACGACGCCGCTCCGATAGACGGATCGCCCGCCCGCGGGCGAGCTGGACTCGAAGCCAACATCCAGGAACCCCTCCCTGGAAGAATCGCTCTGCGGGGGATCTTAGCACCCGGCAGAACTCGGCAGCAAGAGCGAGAGCCGCCTGGCTAGCTTCGGTCCAAGTAACCACGTAGTCTGGCGGCCGGCGGCGCACGGTTGGTCGACTGGTGCCCAAGCGCGCGTTGGGGCGGCGGGAGGAGGGCCCGCCCGCGCCGAGACCCAACCGCTGCGGCGAAGTTCTCGCCGTAGCTAGCGAGGGCGGGCCCGAATGGAATTTGGGGGTTCATCGGGTCGCCGGACTCGATTGGGGTTCGGAGTCCGGCCCGCCGTCGCTCCAGGCTTCGGGTGAAGAACAAGCCCTCCTCCCGAACCCGGAGGCCAATTAGTTGTAGTACTCGCCTCCGGTTTGGACCCCTGCGGCCAGAGTCATGTTGCGTAGATTGACGGTGGTCGCAAAGGTCTTGCGAACATGGGTGTCGTCGGGGTCGAACACACCCTCCGATCCTCCCTGAAGGTTTGTGCTGTCGGTTCGACCGACCACAGACATTCTGACTTGGGTGATCCACGTCGACGGATCATCCAGACTCGGTACGGCCGGCGTGTCCACGAAGTTCGTTGAGCTACCGAGCGCGTATTGCAGCTGTAGGTTCTCGATGTTCCTCGCTACTGGGATCCAGGGCTCGCCCTTGCTCACATCCCGACGCTCCAGCGTAGGGTTCGGTGACGGAGGCAGGGGGCTGACGCGGTATTGGATCACCTTGAACTTCCCGATAATGGCGCAATCGGGGTGCACCTCGCCATTGAAGCCACCCGGCACGTTTATCCCCGATATCTGGTGGCCGGGATTGTGATTCAGTTTGAGCGTGGGGGCGCCACCAGCACTCGTCATCGAAGGGGGTTGGCTCAGCTCGAACGGGTAGATCCCGACCTCGCCATCGCCGTTGCAGTCGTCGGTCTCGATCGCGAAAAGAATCATCCCCTCGTCGTAGGAATTCTCGGGATGGGTCTGGTACGGATCGAGCGTGTCGGGATCGATGTTGAGCGTCGACGACTGATTGATGGTGTTGCATGGGCCACCGCCCTGGGCACCGCACTTGAGCGGCTCGCAGATCGGGAAATCGGGATCGGCGAAGATCACGGTGACCTCGTCGGGATCGATCAGGCCTCCGTCGTGCCAAAGGACAGCGGAGTGGGCCGGGGTCTTGTAGCCCGCCATCACCAAGTCTCGGCTGATCGAGTCCACTCCGTACCGAGTGTTCTGGTTGACGTCGCTGATCTGGGGCTCCCGACGGAAACTCTCGGAGCCGCGATGCAGCAATCCAAAGACCGATGCCATCACGGCGAGTGTGAGCAGAAGCGCGATCATCACCTCGACGAGCGTGAACCCGGACTCGTCTATCGAAAAGCGCCTTCCGACCCGTTTCATAAAGCACCTCCGGTTACCCGGGGGTTGGGGCCCCCGGGGCTTCCCCATGGCGTTCGCTTCGAGCTGTAGGGGTTCTTCGACTACCGGGACAGTTTTTCAGGAAGTTATCCGAAGCAGAATGGGCTAAATCACACGCAAATCCCCTCAACTGAACGCGGGGGTTCCACCACGCCGAATCCGGCTCCCCCCACAGGCGTCTGGCTAGCTTGATAGAAAGATCCCCGTTTATTGACGCCGAAGCAGGGACTCTGCAACGCGCGTCCTCCGACTCTCGAGATCGTCGGGCTTGAAGACGCCACCGGAATCTCAATCGGAGCTCAAATCTGGCAGGGCCTCGACGCCGAGACCGCCAGCATCAAGCTCGATAAGGCGTGCGTTAATAGTCGCGTCAATAAATACACGATAGACTCTGACATGCGACCAGCTCCTTTCGTTTGGTGGCTCTGGGCCACGTACTTCCGTTCCGCAGCCTAACCCACGACACTGCGAAACGGAGCTGGTCGTTCCATATTGACTAGAATGCACGCCATGACGAGGACACGGCCTATCAGGTTTGTCGCCGTCCTGGCGATCACCTGCGCATTTTCCGAGGCCTGCCGAGAAACCTCTAACGACCCTCTGGTGGTGCTCCTCTGTTTGGACGGCGCGGACCCCGACATCGTGGCCCGCTTGCGCGCCGAGGGAAAGCTGCCCCACATCGAAAAGCTGATGCGCTCCGGCGTCTGGAGTCCCATGGAATCGCTGGCCGCCAAGCGAGTCTTGCGACCCGATCCTCGTTTGGGATTGTGGTCGCCCATCATCTGGGCGTCCGTGGCAACCGGTGTGACTCCCGAAAAGCACGGGATCCTGGACTTCCTGCTTCCGTTGCCGGGAACCGCTTTCTCGTGGATTGGAAACGAACATGGCCCGCCGCATGCGGAAGTCGTCCTGCCGGAGATCCACGGGCGCCCCCCGTACACGCTGCGGCTACGCCTTCATTCCTATCGATCGATCGGCTCTCAAGAGATCGAGATCCTGGTCAACGGAGAATCGGTGGCGTCGCTTGCCGTGGGAGAGAAGTGGGAAATCGTCAGCGCTTCCTTGCCCCAGGAGCTCCTGCGGCCGGGCCAGAATCGCCTCGAGCTCCACTTCTCGAAACAAAGCCGACCATCCGATCGGGGAGCCTCTCGAGATGACCGGCCGCTTGCCGGTGCGCTCTCGTCCATCGAGGTGGAAGACGCAACCGGTGAGATCCTCCTTTCTATGGATCCGGTGTTGCAACGCTTCGACCATGTCAATGGCTTCTATCCACCCGAGGCCGATCTCGTGGAGGCACAAAGCGGCCACCTACGCTCTCGTCCGCTGTGGAGCCTGCTCGGCGAATGGGGCCATCCGGTTGGAATCGTGGGCTACTGGTCCACGTGGCCCGCGTCCGAGGTGAACGGCTTCCTCGTCAGCTCGCATATGGGCTTGCGTGGTCGGAGGCAGAACACGCATACCCAGCTCACCTGGCCACCCGAGTTGGTGAACGAGCTGGATCCGTTGGTACCCACGGACG
>JBOGJF010000281.1:0-3649 GCA_050747785.1 Vicinamibacteria bacterium | reverse complement strand
CCAATGTCGGTCACGACACCGAGCCCGTGCAGCCGCGGAACGCGTGTTCCGACGACTTCGAAGGACGCCGCCGGATCGTCCGTCGAGACGGCGCCGGTCGAAGCCGCCCCACCCATCCTGGACGACGCGACTTCTTGAGAGGGCGCCACTTCGGTCATCCTCTGCGCGTAAAGCGCCATGACGGGCTCGACCATCTCGGGATACTCGCCCACCATCTCGTTCCACACCGGATCCTCGGCCAGCACCTTCCAGTGAGCGTTGGTCAAACCGGCGGCATAAGCGGGGTCCTGTACGACGCGAATGGGATCCACTTTCAAGGCCATCTCGTTCCTCCTCGCCTAGGGTCTCACCGGGTATCCGGCTTCGGTGAGCGCCTGACGAACGCGCGCTTCATCCAGTCGCGCGGTGTCCCATTCGATGGCGATGGTCCGCTCCGTGCCCGAGACACGCACGATACCGGGAATCTGCTGCAGCTCGAGAGCGAGCTCGTCGAACTGCTCGATCGTGCTCATCGCGGTGACGAACTCGAACTGCATGGACGCCGTATCCCCGATCGCAGCACCCGTCTCTTCCGCTTCTTCGAGCCCAACGAGCGGCGCCGTGTAGGCCACGGCCTCCCCGCGCATCTCCGCCGCGGCCTTCTCCACCGCGGTAATAATCTTCGCGTACTCGCCGCAGCGGCAGATGTTCCCCGAAAGGGCATCCTTGATCTCAACGCGGCTCGGGTTGTTGTTCTTCTCGAGTAGCGCGTAGGCAGACATCACGAAGCCGCGCGTGCAGATGCCGCACTGGAATCCGCCTTCGAGCCAGAAGGCTCGCTGAACCGGATGCAGTCCTCGCACGCCCGGGCCGTTCGAGATCCCCGCCACCGTCGTGATCTTCTGTCCGCGCCCGTTGCGCGCACTCAACAACGTGCATCCGTTCACCGGCCGACCGTCCACGAGCACCGTACAGGCGCCGCACTGCGCCCGGTCGCAACCCAGATTGGAGTTCGAGAGACCGAGCTTGTAGTTCATCGTTTCCCACAAGCTCTCCCGGACGTCGACCGTCACGTCGTACTTACGGTCGTCGATGTCGAGCGTCACCTTGCGCATCGCCATCGGACTCGATACCGGTGTTTGGGCCTGTGGGGCCGACTCGGCGGGCGTGACGAGCGTCGTGACTCCCGAACCGGTCATCATACCAACCGCCACCGCGCCCGCGTTCGTACGCAGGAAGTCTCTTCGAGTGACGGTGAATGGACAAGGGGTCGGCCCCGATGGCGTTTCCAAGTTATCGGGCCGGCGGGATTGCTTACCTTCCGTCATGAGGGTCTCCGGTTCCAGAACTGTAAGCCGGCGGGTTAGATGGCCCCCGAGGGAATCCGAAACCTAGGCGCGCTCCCGACGCCAGGGTTCATAAGGATTCCGGATGCGCGCGATTGTACGCCACGCCCTGGGGCAGGTCAACCCGCGCCGTGAGGCGCGCGAGGCGCGTGAGGCTCCACCTCGGCCAACCCGTTCCGGACCGGCGTCTGACTAGGCTCAGTTTGGCAACCGCGCCCACTGACGCCAGAAAGCGCTTACAAGAGCGTCTGACTAGGCTCAGTTTGGCAACCGCCCTCAATGACGCCAGAAACAGTCCGGATCTTGCAGTAGTCCCTCTGGACATGCGTTTGACTGGGCCCATTTTGGCACCGTCGACCATTGAGGCCGGGAATAGTCCGGACCCTGCTCAGAGAGCGCGGCAAGAACGGGTGCCGTCAAGCTGCGACGGCGGGGACACTCAGTGGCCCAAGAACGCACAGTGTCCTATGGCCCCTCCTCGTATGGTACTCGCTCATCGTCCAAACACGATCACGTCGCGACCGTCGGGCAGACTCGAGGCGATAGGGTTAACGCGTGCAGTTAGCCCCGATCCGACGAAAAACTCGTCGAGGATCGCCGAAACAAGTCGGCGGGAGCGTGGGATCCGAGCGCGAAACGGTATGGGCGAACCCAACCGAACGTGGGGTTGGCAGATGCGGAACTTGGGCTCTGACCGCCCGCGTTCTCCAGCATTTCACGACCGAAGTCACGATCGAGAATGTCGGATCGGGGTTAGTTGGTGCCGAAGGGTGCGCTTCGCACCGCTTCAACCCCGTCCATCTTCGGCATGCGGAGGTCCATCAGCACGACGTCGGGGCGGTGGGCGGCGTAGAACTCGACGGCCGCCGCGCCGTCAGCGGCTTCTCCAACCACGCACATGTCGGCTTCGTTCGCGATCATCGCTGCGATTCCCGCCCGCACGACGGGGTGGTCGTCCACCATAAGCACCCGAATGGTCATGGGACCAATAAGCACAAACGATCCGAAGCCGTCAATACCTCTCTCGAAGTAGCTTGATTAGAAACCACCAAAATATTTCACACTTTTTCCTTGACAACCTTCTGGCCTGCTTTCTAGAAAAGCTCATGATCGGAGCGAGAAGGCACCTGTAGCACTCACAGATTGTCCGCGCGCCCGTCCAATCGATCGGGGGACTTCGAAGTCATCTCCCGCCCCGTTCGTTCAATACAACCAAGAATAAGCGACGAAAGAGCTGCTGCGTATACTCTATGTATGAAATACGAAATCCAACTCCAATCATTTTCGAACGTATCTGATGACGAGCTGCTCCGCCGTTTGTCTGAGCTCCTGCAGAGGTCGCGACGCGTGGAGGCCGAGCTCGTCGCACACATCGGTGAAGTGGATGCCCGAAGACTGTATGCGCGGGAAGCGGCACCCTCGATGTTCGTCTACTGCACCGAAAGGCTTAATCTCTCGGAGCACGAGGCCTATCTGCGTATCACGGTAGCCCGGGCCTCTAGAGAGCACCCCGTGCTCCTCGAGATGCTAGCTGACGGACGGCTTCATCTGACTGCCATCGCCAAGCTCGCACCCAGCCTCACCCAAGCCAATCGGGAAACGCTCCTGGCTCGCGCAGTAGGGAAATCCAAGAAGGAAGTCGAGGAGCTGGTGGCTGAGCTCGCTCCCAAGCCGGATGCACCGGCGATCATGCGCAAGCTCCCCGAGCGTAAACCTGAGGTTCAGTCAGACGGCAGTCAACTCGGTCTGGACCGAGTAACTTTTCTACACGCTCCCGCGCCGGCACCGACCCAACGGCCGGTTGTAGAACCGCTCGCCCCGGCGCGCTACAAGATCCAGTTCACCGCCAGTGCCGAGCTTCACGAAAAGCTGAATCGCCTCCAGGCCCTGATGCGATCGTCCGTACCCGACGGAGATTTGGCCGTCATCATCGAAGAAGCCGTCACCGAGAAGCTCGAAAGGCTCGAAGCCAAGCGCTTTGCGAAGACCAAGTCTCCTAGAAAGACCGTGGAACACGCCGATACGTCCCCCAAATCACGCTACATCCCGGCCCCGGTGAGACGCGCGCTCCGGAAGCGAGATGGGAACCGGTGCACTTTTGTGGACGAGCACGGTCGCCGCTGTACGAGCCGCGATCGTCTGGAGTTTCATCACCGTGATCCGTTCAGCCGCGGCGGTGACCATCGCCCGGAGAATCTCCGGCTCGTGTGCCGAACTCACAACATCTATTACGCCGAACGTGACTACGGTGAAGTGGTGATGGACCGCTACAGACGATCGGGAGGTACGGTGTCTGAACCTGCCGTTGTCTACTCCGTTTGTAC
>JBOGJF010000280.1:0-1865 GCA_050747785.1 Vicinamibacteria bacterium | reverse complement strand
GCTCCCAACCGAGGGGATGCAGTCGGAGATTCTCGCGGGAGGAGAGTATTTTCGCGTGCGTGTACGACAGGGTAGCTCCGTCTATTTCATTCACTACTTGATCGCAGGATAACGCCGACACGAGGATCCGGAGGACTCGCCGATCCGGGCCCGCGGATCGATCCGGTTCCCTCTCGCGTAACCGATCCTTCGTGGTTATCGGGGCGGCCTTTGCCCCGTTGTGTCATAGTCCCTGCGCCCTGTCATGATCCGTTCACTCGCTCTCCTCGTTGTCCTCCCGGTCTACACGACCCTGGCGGGACTAGTTTCGATACCGGTCGCCGCTCTGACGGGCTCGAGCTATTCGCTCTACCGTCTGGGCCGACTCGGCGTCCGACTGGGGCTCTTTCTCGCTGGCATCCGGTTGCGTATCATCGGGCAAGACGAGCTCCCTGCCGATCAGAATTTCATCTACATGATGAACCACGCGAGCAACCTGGACGTTCCTGCGGTTTTCCTCGTTCTCAAGGGCGAGGTGCGTGCTCTCGGAAAGAAAGAGCTTTTCAAGCTCCCGGTGCTGGCCACGGCCATGAAGATGGGTGGCTTCATTCCTATTGATCGAAGCAATCGGGAGAGAGCTATCCAAAGCATGCGCCAGGCCGCGGAAGTGGCTCGCTCCGGCGCCTCGTTTCTCTTGGCGCCGGAGGGTACGCGCAGCCGGGATGGCAAGCTCCTTCCGTTCAAGAAGGGCGGTTTCTATCTCGCTATTGATTCCGGGGTACCCATCGTACCGATCAGCGTCAGGGGGGCGTACGAGCTGATGCCTCCCGGAAGCTTTGCCATCCGCCCAGGCACCATCGAGATCTTCTTCCACGAACCCATACCCACAGCCAACCTTGCGCACAAGAATCGAGGTCGATTGGCTGAGCTCGTGAGGGATCGCATTGCCAGCCGACTCACAGCGGAAACCCCGGATCCGGCGCTCCGCTAGGCATTTAGCAGCGGTGCGGACCTAGGGTATAATGTTAATAATAGTCCTAAACTCGAATCGCTTTTTCCTGAAAACCAAGATGCCGGTTTGTAAGAGGACTCCCCTCGAAGGCGGGCTCGACTGCGCCCATCAGGACTTCGACGTTCCCGACATCTTGCTAAATGTCTGTGAAACGGGGCGCACGGGGCTACTGACCTTCTCGACGACGGAAGCGGAAAAAACGCTCTTCGTCCGCGAAGGAAGCTACATCTTCGCCAAGTCCTCGTCGATGGACGATCGCCTGGGTGAGTACTTGCTCCGAAGCCAGCGAGTGGCTCTCCGAGACCTGGCTTCTCTGAGCAAGATGGTCAAGCCGGGCAAGCGGCTTGGGGCGTTGCTCGTCGAAAGCGGTGCCCTTGATCCTAAGGAGCTCGTGCGGTCCGTCGTAGGTCAGGTTCGCTCGATCGTACTGAGTCTCTTCCGCTCGACCAAAGCAGAATATCGCTTCGTTGAGCAGGAGCTTCCCAGTAAGGAGACGATCACGCTCAGTATGCCGACGTCCAAACTGATCGTGGATGGAATACGAGGGATCGACAGCTGGTGGCGCATCGAGCGGGGCATCGGCGAGCTGGACTCGCTCTATCGTGCCGTTTCCGGAACGGAAGAGGCGTTGCGCTCGGTCCACCTGGACACGCCGGCGCTTGAGCTGCTGGCCATGCTCAGCAAACCCAAGCGCATCGGGGACGCCTGTACGGACTCATCCCTGACGGAGATGGAGGTGTGCAAGCTTCTCTGGGCTTTCCGTTCCTTGGGCTGGGTGGAGTCGGTTGAGGACGATGGCACCGCCCTTCTCGACAACTGGCAAGTCGAAGCGGAAAGCCCGCCCGAAGAGGTGGCGGCCGAGCCAGTCGTCGCC